>DATKYL010000153.1:0-4361 GCA_035528515.1 Acidobacteriota bacterium
CGCACGGTTGGCGTTTTTGTCGGCGTCGCCGGGATCTGGTTCTACACCCTGGTGAATGCCCTCTGTCGACACCACCTGTGGGATCCGTTCACCGGCTTTGTGGCCACCGCCACCGGCTGGGTCTTCCGCCTCTTCGGCGCCGAGGTCTACGCCGCCGGGCCGACTCTCACAGTCAACGGGACAACCCTGACGATCGACTTCGGCTGCAACGGTCTCGAGGCCTTTGGGATCTTCCTCGCCGCCGTGGTCGCGTCGTCGTCGCCGGTGCGTCGCAAGCTGACCGGACTGCTGGTCGGCTTTGTCGGTGTCTTCATTCTGAACCTGATCCGCGCCTGCGGCATCTTTATCGCGGCCGCGACCAATCCGGACCTCTTCCAATACGTACACCATATTGTCGGGCAGACGTTTGTCATCGTGTTCACGATGGCTCTGTATCTATGGTGGGAGTTGCGCGGTGACTCCGGTCGCAAAGCCAAATCTCAAGCGCTTCCTGCTTAGGTTGGCGCTCATCTATCTCGTCCTGGCGGCCTGCTGGCCGTTGGTCCGGCGGCCGTACGAGCGTCAACTCGCTGAGATGACGGCGCCCTTCCTGTCCCTCGTGACGTATGACGACGTGAAGGTGACGCGTATGTGGTGCGACAGGAGCATCCACTTTGAGCTGGACATCACTTCCCAACTCAAGGGGACGAAACACGTCATTCAGAGTTGCGTAGATCCGCTGCAGTACGGTTTCGCCCACATCACGTTCGCCGCCCTGGCACTCGCGATCCCCGGCTGGCACCTGCGGCGGCGATTGATACGATGGCTGATCGGGTCGGTGACACTGCAAGCGTTCTTCATATTCATGATGCTGCTCACTTTCGTCAGCCTCATCGCCAGTCAAGGCTTCGACTTCTGGTCCGGCGACCTGATCACCTCAATCTTCTCGTACCGCCTGTACCTCTCTTGTCCCGCCTTCCTGTCTACCATCGGCCAACAGCTCGTCCCGGTCCTCCTCTGGCTGACGCTGTTCGTCTACCCGCTGAGAAGCGTGCGTCACCACCGGGCCATCCGTCCGTAGCGGGGCCGTTGACGCGACCCGGCGGCGTATGCCGGCGACAATACGCGATTCGGAATCACGCGGGCAATGAACGCTTTTCTGTTGACAAAACATCCCAGACTGTTTTGTTGTAGGTGTTGCCGACGACACCCGGTGGACTGGGCCCTCACTCTCAGTCGGTACCGCTGATTCCAGCGGGGTTGAACCGTTGCGGTTCATCCTCACGCGGGGGTGTTATAGGAGTACCGCAAGGGATGCGGCCTCCCGCACGCTGGAGCATCAGCTTTCACCCGGAGGGTTGTCATGTCCGATACTCTGAGTCCGGAAGAAATCCGACGCGAACTTGCCGGCCGTCTCCCCGATCTCTCGCCGGAACAATTGGAGCGCCTCGCGACAGCCTTCGTGGATTTGGCGGCCGGGAAATACATCAGTGGGCGGCGCTGGGCGGTGGCGCGGCGCAATCGGGTGATTCAGGCGCTTTACGACGGTTCGAACATCGGTGAGCTTGCCAGACGATTCGGCCTTAGTCCCCGCCATGTCCGTCGCCTCACCCGGTCCAAATAGTGACACGTCCTGGTTGATTTGTCCTCACGTTTCCCCCAGCATTGCACTACGAGCCGGAACTACTCGCAGCAGGTTGTGCCGTTTGCCCGGCGCATACTCCAATTTCGTCCCCCGATCGTTCAGTGAGACCGGGGTATTGTCTCGACCGAAACGTCTCTTCGTGCAGGGCTAAGAGAGGTTACCTCTGGGGCGACAGCGCCCCGGGGTCGCGGGCAGATGTCGGTGTGCGGAGATCCCGGCCGGCACACTGGCGAGGCGGCCTCTGCATTGATCATAGAGATGGTGGGAGACCCAGTCACAGATAAACCCTATGGAGGAGGGAAACAAATGAACCAACTCTCGCAGTCGGTCTTCGGGCGTATCACCGCCGTGGTCACCGCGTGCGCGTTGACCTTTTTCACGTTGACGGTATCGACCAAGGCGGAGCCGAACGAATCCGAGGATTTCGGCGTCATCACCGCCTTCGTGATCGGCGTCGCGGCCGGCATCGTTTCCGATCCCATTGTTCACGAAATCGTGAAGGAGCCGGACCCGAGCCCGGCGGCGCCGAAGGTGAAAGCCTGGGGCAAGACGACGGTCCATCTGAGTAATGGCACGTTTATCGAGAGCGACGGATATGTCGAGGTCTATTCGCGCTCCGTCGGCCAGTACACGCTGCCAGCCAGCATGCCCGGCATTGATACCATGCCGAGCTTTGTGATCCAGGAGACCGGAACAGTAGAGGGGACAGTCGACAATCAACTCCTGCTCAGCTTCAACAACATCAACGAACAGGCGAACGTCGTGGATCCCGGACTGGTGTCCCTGGGCGCCGACTATGTCAGCTACGAGGTTATCCGCAATGGCACCGCGACCTGGACGCGCCCGGGTGGCGCAGTGGGCGACGGTCTCATGACGATCGACATCAGCATCGACGATCTCGTGCTCACCACCACGAGCATCACGAACACAACCGGCACGGCAGCGTATGAACTGGAAATCAGCAGTCCCGAACTCGGCTTGATCTTCTATGCTCAGGGCTTCGTGCGGCAGGACGGCACACTGTATACGCGCGGTGATATCAGCGCCGGCTCATACGTGACGGTGACTGGATCCGGACACGCAACGCTCGATCACACCACGCAGGTGACAGCGCCTGTGCCCGCGTCGTTATCGTCGACCACACTCGATGTCAAACTTCGCACGGTCGGAGGCGGCTTGCTGGTCGGCCCAGGGACCGGACCGATCCCGACGCTGCCGGAATGGGGCTTGATTATTCTCGCGATATCGGCATTCGTGGGAGTCGTGTGGACAGTAACCCGCCGTCGGAAGGGATGGCAGCCGGTTTAGCGTGAGAGTTCTCGGGGACGCACGCGCGTGGGTCGTGTGTCGCCCGTGTCGTCGACGATGACAATACGACAACCTGACAAGGGGGCCGCCCCGGTGGTACCGAGGCGGCCCTCCCTGTGGCGCACGGTGCGTGCGGCCGGCATCTTCATCGTCGTGGCCGGTGTCTGGTTCTGGTCGCTGACCAATACGTTTTCTTTGGAGCACCTCTGGGATCCATTCACGCGGTTCGTGGCGGCCACTTGCGCCGGGATCTTTCGCCTGCTCGGCGCCGATGTCCTGATGCTCGGCGACACACTCAACGTCAACGGGACGTCGCTCACGATCTTCTTCGGGTGCAACGGTCTTGAGGCCCACGGCCTGTATCTCGCCGCGATCCTGGCCTCGGCGATGTCCTGGCGCCGCAAACTGACCGGGCTCATCGTCGGTTCGGTCGCGGTGTTTGCGGTCAACCTCGCGCGGGTCTGCCTGCTGTTCGTCGCCGCCGGATTCGACGAGGAGGTGTTCCACTACATACACACGGTCGTGGCACCGCTGGTTGTTATTCTCTTTACGATGGCGTTCTTTCTCTGGTGGGACAGCCGCGATGTGCGCAAGACAAAAGCAGCGGTGGCGATGGCTCTGGATTAGGCTGCCCGCGGTCGCCGTCGGCTGCGCCCTTCTCTGGCCGCTCGTCCGTGCTCCTTACGTGCTCCATGTCGGTCGCACGTGCGGCGTTGTTATCCCGATCCTGTCTCACGCAGAGGTGAGGGTCAACGACGTCACCCTGAGCGATCGTTTGCAGTTCGATCTGACCGTCCGCCCACCGGACAATTCCCCCCCTCTCCGACTCAAACCCGCGATCCGGTCTGCGCTCTACGGTCTTGGTCTCATCACCTTTATCGCTCTGGTGCTGGCGCTCCCTGACGTGCCTTGGCGCCGCCGCGTCACGCGCGCTCTATTGGGAATCGTCGTCCTCCATGTCATCCAAATTCTCACGGGTCTATTCGATGTGTTCATGGGCCTCGCGGGGGACAGCAAAGTACCTTGGCCGGGGGATACCATCTCGGATCTGTTTCCGGTAGAGCGGTACTTCGAGACCCGGGATTACCTGTCGCTCCTGGTCGCTCAGGTCATGCCGGTGCTTCTGTGGCTGGTCATTTTCGTCTATCCAATAAGACGAAAAGGCACAGGCGCTGCGCCGCGTCGTCCCCACCAATCCCGTCCATCCGAACGATCGCGGCGGCGATCCCAACGCATGACACGATAACCGACCTCTCCCCCGCCGAGTCGAGCGCGGATACCGGTCACAGAGAACGGGGCGTTCCCGATGGGAACGCCCCGTTTGGTGATTCGAGGAAATGGTCAGATCACTGACAAGCGTTGCAGAAGTTGACCTCCGGCAGTCCGCCGCGGAACGCCACGTTCACGATCTTCACCACGTCCAATACGT
>DATKYL010000154.1:0-23289 GCA_035528515.1 Acidobacteriota bacterium
GATCCCCCAAACTGGTCCAGTTGTTATGTTAGTGTTTGACGGGCTGGGGAAAGGGGTAGAGGATGAGTCGGAAGTGGTTCACGGCAGACTGGAAGCGGAAGGACGGAATTCCAACCGTACCTCACCACTCTCCGGTCCATACGTCGCCGACTCAACCAGCAGATGCACCACCCGCGTCCTCTCCCGCTCGGTGAGCACCTCCCACAGCGGCTCGAACTGGGCGAGGGTTTCGGTGAGGTGGGCTTTGTCGATGGCCTGCGAGTCTAACTGACTCAACTCGTCTCTGATTTCGGCGAGACGCTGATCTATACGACTGACGAGGGCGCTGTCTCGGCCAACTGCGACTGGATTGTCCTACAATGAGTTGACTCTCCGACCCCACACTGCCAGCAGAACCCGAAGACAGCCTCCGGGAGCAGGATGAGCGACTTTTCGCTTACTCACCGTGGGCGGAAACGGTAGGTTTGACGGCATGGACGAGGGTGTGACCAACAATCCGGGTGGAAGGACCCTCGCGGTCGATTATGGGCGGCGGCGCGTCGGTCTCGCGATCTCCGACCCGACAGGGACAATCGCGACCGGGATGGAGACGTTGCTCGTCCGAAGTGCCGAGGAGGCCGCGACACGCATTGCGGCCGAACGTGCCACGTGGGAGTATCAGAAGATTGTGGTCGGGCTGCCGTTACGGACATCGGGCGAGCCGAGCGAAATGGCCGGCGAGGTGATGGAATTCGTTGAACGGCTGCGCGCGTTGTCCGGTGTTCCGGTTGAGACGATTGACGAGCGATTCAGTTCTCATGAGGCAGAGCGGATGCTCCACGCCACCGGCCGCCATATCAAGGGGAACAAGGCGGCGATTGACCGGCTGGCGGCGGAGGTTCTCCTGAGGCAGTATCTGGATATGCGGCCCGGTGCAGTTGATACAGATGACTTATGACCGCTCTCTTCTGTTACAACGCAGTCCGGAGGAAGACGATGAGGAGGCAACACAGATCGGCAATATTCATCTCCTTCGTGCTGCCAGCGGCAATTGCCGCGATCGCCTGCGCATCCGACAAGACCACGGGCAAGATCGCATTTCACTCCAATCGTGAAGGTACTTACAGCATTTATGTCATTGATCCTGATGGCACCGACTTGCGCCGTGTGACGGACGGCGTAGCGAGAGGTTTATGTCCCGACTGGTCCCCCGACGGGTCGGCGATTGTGTATGTTTCAGACGGCGACATCCACATCCTGAAAGTGAGTGACGACTCATCGAAGGTTACACCGAAACGGGTAGCCACAGGGAGACAACCTGACTGGTCACCGGACGGTGAGTGGATCGCGTATGAGTGCGAGGGCAACATCTGCGTAATTGACACCGGTGGAGAGAGGCAGCGCCGGCTGACGAACCATCCTGCTGAGGATTCGCGCCCGGACTGGTCGCCCGATGGCCGGCAGATCCTGTTCAACTCGGAGCGGGATGGGAACCTCGAGATTTACATCATGGATGCCAACGGCGACAACATCGTCCGTTTGACCGAAACGGAGGAGTCGGAGTGGTTCCCGCGCTGGTCGCCGGATGGACAGCGGATCGCGTTCTGGCTGACGACCGACGAGACGGCGACCGGGGACATTTATACCATGGCCACCGACGGGTCCGATCGACAACAACTAACGAACCACGAGGCAACGGATGAAGACCCTGTCTGGTCTCCTGACGGATCGCAGATTGCATTCCACACCTATCGCGACAGCGCCAACTGCGAGATCTATGTGATGGATGCAGACGGAGGCAATCCCCGGCGACTCACCAACAACCCGGCGCACGATGCATGGCCAGCCTGGGGACAGTGATGCTTGCCGGGCTTGAACGTGACCGGCAGGGAGCAGGCAGGAATAGGGACGGACTGACGTAGGACGTCCAATCTGGAATAGGGACAGACCTGACTGATATGCGCTGGAAGTGGATTATCACCATCATCGTCATTCTCGGTTTCGGCGCCGCCGCGTTGGCGTATGCCGCATACAAGCCGTTGCTGTTGAGTGAGCCGGTTACGGTCACAATCGCGCACGGTGAGTCGACGACCGCAATTGCTGCACAGCTCGAAGAACACGGTGCTCTCCGGTCGCATCGTCTCTTCATCTGGTGGGCGCGGTTACGCGGGGTCGAGCGTCATCTGCAACCGGGACGCTACACATTCAGCGGGCCGACCTCGATGGATGACATCCTCGACATTCTACGGCAGGGCCGGCGCGAGACAGTGACGGTGACGATTCCGGAGGGGTGGACGATTCCCCGCGTCGCGGAACGCTTAGGGG
Source organism: Acidobacteriota bacterium (assembly GCA_035528515.1). Classification (GTDB taxonomy): domain Bacteria; phylum Zixibacteria; class MSB-5A5; order WJJR01; family WJJR01; genus DATKYL01. Next base: position 2,305 of record DATKYL010000154.1, read on the forward strand.
CGGAGTTGGAGTTTTCGGCGGAGGAGTTTGTCGCTCTCACGGAGGAGCAGGAGAATCTGGACCGCTGGGGTGTGCCCAACAGTCATATGGAGGGATATCTCCTGCCCGAGACCTATACATTCTTCTGGGGCGCGGAACCGGAAGAAGTCCTAGCACGCTTGGCAGATGGTGCGGAGGCGGTGTTCGTCGATTCGATCGAAGCGCGTGTTGAGGCGATTGGTATGACCCGCCACGAAGTTCTGACCTTGGCATCGATGGTCGAGGCGGAGGCCGGGATCGGCGATGAGCGGCCGGTGATCGCCTCGGTCTTCCACAACCGGCTGCGGCGCCGGATGTTGTTGCAGTGCGATCCGACGGTAATCTACGCAATGGGCGGTTTGGCGCCCGGACATCAGCTCTGGTCCAAAAATCTCGAGATTGATTCGCCCTATAATACTTACAAGCACCCTGGGCTGCCGCCCGGTCCGATCTGCAATCCCGGGGAAGCGGCGATCATGGCGGCCCTCTACGCCGACTCGACCAACTACCTCTACTTCGTCGCCGACGGCACCGGCGGGCACATCTTCTCTCGAACGCTGGAGGAGCACAATCGCGCGCGGGCGCGGGTGAAGCGGTCGGGGCAGGGGGGGTAATGCCGACGGCACAGTCACTACCTCGTGTCTCAGCGCATCCCGGTACGAGTTGGTTCACGTACGCGGGTCATGCGTGCGACAGGCCGTACTTCTTCATGCGGTAGCGCAGCACGTCGCGCGAGATCCCCAGGCTGCGGGCGGCCTGTGTCTGGTTGCCGTCGGCCTCCTCCAACGCGCGACGGATCATGTCCGTCTCGAATTCGTCGAGGGTTTGTCCCTCACGGGCCGGCAAGGCCGTCGGTGACGGGGTCGTCTCGGCATTCTCGGTGAGACCGTGGTCCAGCACGAAGTGTTCCGGTTCGAGTTCATCGCCCGAACCCAGCAGGATCGCCCGTTCCATTGCGTTGCGCAGTTCCCGTACGTTGCCCGGCCAGGGATAGGTGAGGAGTTCGCGTGCGGCAGCGTCACTGATCGAGGTGAAGCTCTTATTGAACTGGCGGTTGAATCTCTCCATGAAGAACTCGGCAAACACGATGATGTCGTGCTCCCGCTCGCGCAGGGGCGGCAGGTGGATCGGCACGACGTTGAGTCGGAAGTAGAGATCGGCGCGAAAGAGCTTGGCGTTGACCGCCTCCGCCAGATTCTTGTTGCTGGCGACGATGATGCGGGCGTCGACTTCAAAGTCGACTACCCCACCGACCCGTTTGAAGCGTTTGTCTTCGATCACGCGCAGTAGTTTCGCCTGCATGGATAGAGGCAAATCACCGATCTCATCGATGAAAACCGTGCCGGTTTTCGCCAGTTCCAGCAGACCCTTCTTGGTCGCGCGGGCGTCGGTGAATGCACCCTTCTCATGGCCGAACAATTCGGATTCGAGCAACTGCTCAGGAATCGAAGTGCACTCAATCGTCACGAAGGGACGATCGGCCCGTTCCGATTGGTTGTGGATAGCGCGCGCGACGACGTTCTTGCCGGTCCCGCTTTCACCGAGCAGGAGGACGATCTCGGTGGGCGAGGCGGCAACCTGCCGGACGAACTCCACGACTTCCATGAACCGGGGGGACTCGCCGATCAAGCGGTCGCGGGCCTGCTTCGCGCGTTTCTCCGCCTGGAAGTAATCGAGACTCCGTTTCATCTCGCGATGTTCAAGGGCCTTTTCGATGAGGATGCGCATCTCGGCCAGATCGAAGGGTTTGGAGAGGTAGTCGTAGGCGCCGAGTTTCATGGCGCGCACGGCGGTCTCCACGGTACCCTCGGCGGTGATCATGATGACCGCCATGTCGGCCGAGAGTTCGCGAATCCGTTCGAGAACATCGACGCCGTCCCCATCGGGGAGTTTGATATCGAGGAGAACCAGGTCGGGCAGGCGTTCTTCCACGATGCCGATCGCGGTCTGCGCATCCTCCGCGGTCTCGACTTCGTATCCCCAGGACCTCAGTTTGCTGTCGAGGGACCAGCGGATCAATTTCTCGTCGTCAACGACCAGGATCGTTCGTTTCATGTCATACTCGGCCTGTGAAGTTCGTCAAAGGTGGTATCGACGGGTAGGCGGATAAGCACCGTCAGCCCCTTCCCCAATTCCGATATCACTTCCATCGTACCACGGTGGCGTTCCACGTTCTTCTTGCTGATACTCAGTCCCAAACCGGAGCCTCGGTGTTTCGTGGTAAAGAAGGGCCTGAAGATTCTGGTCTTCATCGCCTCGGGCATTCCCGGCCCGTCGTCGGCAATCATAATCACCGCACTGCGATCATTCTCATCAAACGTCGAGACGACGGAGATTGTTCCGCCGTGCCTGAGCGCCTGGAGGGCGTTCATCAGGACGTTGATCAGAACCTGATCGAGCAGACCGGCATCAATCAGAAAGCGCGGAATGCGGTGGTCAAGCCGGATCGTGACCATTGTCTTCTGCTGCTCGGCCATGGGCGTGACGAAGCCGACGCAACGGCGGGCGTTATCGTTGACATCCCCTTCCTTGAACTCCGGCTGGGAGGGACACGCATAGGAGAGCAGATCGGTGACCGCCTTTTCGATGCGTTTGATCTGCGCCGCCATTTCGGCCAGGACTTCCTGGTCGGGGTAGCCCTCGCCCCGTCCCTCTTGCAGGACCTGAATGGCGGAACTGATGCCGGCCAGCGGGTTCTTGATTTCATGGGCGATGCCGGAGGCGAGTTCTCCGGCGGTCGCGAGGCGCTCGGCATGTTCCATCTGTCTCATATGCAGCGACTTGAGATCCTCCTGTGCCTTGGCCAGCCGCGCGAGCAGGTCGTTGAAGTTGGCAGTGAGGCGACCGAACTCGTCGGATCCCGTCACGCCGATGTGCACGCTGAGATCACCGTCCTTGGCATGCTGGATGGCATCCATGAGACGGGCGATCGGCCGGCGCACGAACCGGTACTGGAACACCCATAAGGTCGTGGATATCAGAATGATGAACAGAACCGCCGACGCCGCGACACTGCTGTAGAAGCCGGTCATTCCTCTTTGGGAGGGGTCGAAGCGGAAGTCGACCTCCAGAAAACCGAGGAAGTGTTTGTCGCTGGGATGGCACCGATGGCATCGCGGCGAGTTGCCGATCGGCTTGACGATGGCGATGAGACCGCCGCGGCGATACGCGTAGCGCGTTTCCTGCCGGAAAATCGAATCGAGATCGGGCATGGACAGATGGCTGAGTGTCTCGACACCCGCGGTCGATATCACGATCTGACCGTCGTGGCGGATGAGCTTGATGTCGGATATGTCGGCGTCATGCGCCTCGTACATCAGCACCTGCCGCACCGTGTCCTGCTCTCCCCGCGCCATGGCCCGGCCAAACCGGTTGATGATCGAGGTAGCATGCTCGGTGAACGCATCGACGTGAAAGTCCTCCAGGCGTTGTTTCTCCTCCAACGAGGAGAAGTAGCCGAAGAAGGCGAGCGAGACACCGATGACCACACCGCTGACAATAATCAGCCGACCGTGAAGGCTACGGATGAACTTCATGGCAGCAGGCACCCTTCAAGATGTTCCTGAAAGGCGCCGTGATCCCGCCGATTGGGGCCGCCCGCGGCAGTCCGCCTCCGGGTCCCGCAAACGGTGGTAGGTCGCCGCTCAACCGTTTCGCGCATGCCGCCTGCCCGGTCGATCAGTCTCCCGAAGTGTCGCCGTGTTCTCATTAGTGTACAGCGGTATCCCACAGATCGAAAGATACGACAATCATTGTCCGGGATGTATCTCAGAGAAGTGTGTAACGGTGAATGAGGACCCAATCGCGGCATAATTTCTCGTGCTTGGGTATTGAGTCCGGACCGTAGAGTGCGGTGGTCGGTGCGCAGCTCTCGTGGTCACCCGTCGCCGTCGAGCTCGTCCGAATCCCGCCGAGCGGCGCTGCCGCCGTCGGCGTCCTGTGGTGACCCTCCATGCACGCGCGGCAACGTCCCTTTCGCGTCTTTCAGAGCTTTCGCCTGATAGTATCGGCAGTCCTCGCATGAGTAGGAAAACCCCAGGATCTTGCTGCATTGCGTATCGGTGAATTCCCAACAGCGGTCGCTTTTGACTTTGAATACCACGCACTCGGAGCAGATCTTGTTCGGACAATCCGTAAACTCCCAGCAGTGAAGGTTCCCGTTTGTCATCGACTTGTGTCTCCCCTCTGGTGCGCGATGTCATCCACTGCGGTACGGCGATCGCGATCCCGGGTCCCTGTGACCCGGTCCGATGTGCGTGCGCCACCCCTTTTCGGTACTGATCGCCTTCGGGATTTGATATCGACACCGAGGCCGGCCGGTTCACACGCTGGAGAATATGGCCCATCCGCATAGCCCGCCGCAACCCTGTTGGCGGCGACTGTTCCTTGAGACCCCTTAAAGCATGGGGGGGCCTCGGCACTGTCGTGATCGGCGATCGACTCCACTACACCCGGCGCGTCCCCCCCGAATTGGGCGAGAGGATGACGATTCGGAGGGGTCCCGATCTGAATGAGCCAGCCAGGGCCCGCGGCGCCGACCACGCCTCGAGGTCTCTCCTCGATCAAAAATGACAGACCGTTATCAGCCCCCCCGGCAACCTTGTGGCAAAGGCTGTGCCGCAACGCAACGGATACCGCCTCACGTACGCACAACCCGCCGCGGACCCGATCGGATTGGCTAAGAGATTGGTAACTAACAGATTAACTGGCCGGCCTCAGCAGCTTCAGGAATTTCTATTGTCAGCGTGATGATGTACAAGACTCGCTCTAAGTCGCTTCGTGGCATAGCAATGGGTGAAATGACCCAAATCACTGCGCCATATAGCCCAGCTTCGGGACCAAGCGACCCGGGTTCTGAGCCCGCGGTGAGGAACGTGCAGCAAGGGTGTTGCGGGATCACCCCCGATACGGGCCCCGCCTCAGAAGGGAGACTGACAGATCAGTGAGCGTAGCTCTGAGGTACCGTTGACACCTTCCGCCGCCGTCGCCACCTTGAGCCCGAATCTGAGGGAGGCACCCGGCATGGACACGACCCTGTTATATGAGCAGCTATCCCATCTGACCACGGAAGCCCAGGACCGGAGATTCCGGCGTCTCGACCGTGAACCATTGCGGAAGGTCCTGGAGCGGATCAACGATGCCGACCGGAGCGTCCCGGAGGCGGTGCGAAAGTGCCTTCCCGAAATCGAGCGTGCGGCGCGCCTCGTGATCGCGACCTGGGAAGGCGGTGGGCGGCTGCTCTACGCCGGTGCCGGGACATCGGGGAGGCTGGGGGTCCTGGACGCCTCGGAACTGCCGCCCACTTTCGGGCTCGATCACCGCCGGGCGGTCGGACTGATCGCCGGTGGGCGTCCGACTCTGGTCCGCTCTTGTGAGGGGGTCGAGGATTCGCTGGCTGACGGGGCGCGGGCGGTAGCGCGGGCGCGGGCGGGGAAGCGCGACTGTCTGATCGCCATCGCCGCCTCACGTCGCACTCCCTACACACTGGGAACACTCCAAGCGGCCAGACGCCGGGGGGCGCGGACCATCTTCCTGGTCGCCAACCCGAAACCGGTGGAACCGTCGATAGAGGACGCCGACGTAGTGATCGCGGTGGTGGTCGGGCCCGAGGTTGTGGCCGGGTCGACGCGGATGAAAGCGGGTACCGCGCAGAAACTGGTCCTGAACATGATCACGACGGCGGCGATGGTACGTCTGGGAAAGACGTACCAGAACTGGATGGTCGACCTGCAGGCGACCTCGGCCAAGCTGCGCGAACGGTCCAAGCGTATTCTGTCACTGGCGGCAGGGGTCGATTATGATGAAGCCACCCGTCTCCTGAAGCGCGCGCGGGGATCGGTGAAACGCGCTCTGGTGATGGCGCTGACCGCGTGCACGGCACGTGAGGCCGATCGCCGTCTGCGAGCTGCCGACGGGTTTGTGTACAAGGCGGTTGATCGTTGACAACCGTGCTCCCGACGAGGGACCGCCACCTCGTCCGATCCTCATGCCCGACCCGACGGGAGTCCTGCGTCAAGGCCGCATCACTTGCTCCCGGAGTTGGGCGGTGTTATTATGCGAATTGGATCGTGACCGAAGATCCACACCGCGTTCTGTTGAGAGGCGCTAATGCCGTATTGCCCGCAATGTCGAAACGAGTATCTGGAGGGAACAGATCGCTGTGCCGATTGCGGTGCCGCGTTGGTCGATGCGCTCCCGGCTCCCGATGCCGACGCGCCGAAGCCAGACTCACAGTTCGTGGCGCTGCGTTCCTATCCCTCCATGATCCATGCCGAGATGGTGGCGGCGGCTTTGGCCGACGCCGGCATTGAACGGATGGTCAGGTCGAATGAGATGTTTGGTGCGGGGACGGGACTGGGATCGCTCGCACCGACGAAGGTTGAGATCTGGGTTCCGGCGGAGAAGCTCGACGCAGCTCGGGCCATTGCCGATTCAACGCTGGACCCAACTTGACACCGCTCCGGCCGAGCCGAGGCGCCGATTCATCCCTATCGGGAGTCCACGTTCTCATCACGGTTGACGATTCATGAGCCGCCAGCGCGAATGTCCGTCCTGTGCGTCGATGGTTCCGGCCAAGTCGCGTCAGTGCTCCGTCTGCGGTTATGAGTTCCCCGGGAGTCCGTTACGGCAGTCGGGGCGGGCGATTCTGGCGGTTATCCTCGTGGCGGTCTTCCTGATCCCGTTGATATGGGCGGTGATCCACGCGCTGGACTGATCGGGCGGGCCGGGGAGCACCAGGCAGCCCGGTCAAGCCGCCGGGCAGGTTGCCGATCCAACATTGCGGGAGCAGGCTCGCAGGCTGAATAAGAGCTTGATTCTCGGCTGCAGACCGGTTAATTCCCGATTCCGTAGGTGGGCTGCTTCCCCGGTAGCTCAGTTGGTAGAGCAGGCGGCTGTTAACCGCCTTGTCGCTGGTTCGAGTCCGGCCCGGGGAGCTTATCGTAACTCCTTCGAGACCTCCAAGACAAGAGATGGGCATTTTCGCTTGACTTAAGTGCCGCCGCTGGCTTACCGAGAAAGCGAACGGTGGATTCGACCGCGACTGTCCTTGAGACCACGGCGATTCCCCCAGCGAGCATCATCGGTGATGCCCCCTCCCATCTGAGGCCACGCCGATGTGGCATTGCCCAGAAATTGTCTCTATGTTTGGCCTTGTGTGAGGTCCGTGTCGAACAGTAGGCTCACCCACCGTGGAAGCAGCGTGCAAACCCGACCGAGGCATACCGATCCATGTGGCGCGAATCCCCGGTGGCACGACCACAATACCGGAGTGAGGAATAGATGGATGCTCCCGCATGCCAACATCACTGGGTGATGATCAACGTCTCGTTCGGTTTTGTCGCCTTCGAGACATGCTACCACTGTGGAGGAACACGGACATTCTTCACGACGGAACAAACCCCACTTCTCCGCGAAAAATACCGCGAAGGAGACCATTACTGGAACCGTGTCGAGAACGCGCAATCCTTCCAGTTTGAATTGCACTGTCATCGGTGCTACCGACGGGAGAAATTCGAAGATCTCATGGGGCTTCTGCACTGCACGGGCTGCCGGGCAGAGTGCGCGATCGATGTCCTTCGCCGTCGGTACGAATCCGAGGGGAAGTGGGTCCTTGTCGCGTTCGGGTTTCTTCCCGACGCTCATGTTCCTCCGCAGCCGATCCCTGAGGAGAAGCTCCGGATGCTAAGCGAATACTTCAATCAACGACGCCGCGCCGGGCGGGCGCCGGTGGTGGTCGTCCCCTTCACGCTCATACCGGATACTTCGTTATGCTTCGGGGACTTCCTGCACGACGTAGGGATGCTGTCCCAGGAACCACCGGGAGAGCGTCGGCCGCTGTTATGAGATCACGTGCGCACCATGGCCTAACGCACTGAGGAGAGAGAATGACCACGCAGGACTTGATTGACCAGGCAGAATTGAAGCCGTTGAGCCGATTCGCACATCGCGATGTTGAGGGCGTGTTCATTTCGGACATGGTCAGCGACGTTATGGCCCTGGCCCAGCCGGGCAACCTATGGTTGACGATCCAGACCCACAAGAGCATCATCCCCGCCGCCAATCTCGTGGATGTCGCCGCCATTGTCATCACCGGCGGCAAGGAAGTCCCGGCAGAAACGATCGATCTGGCCTCGAAGTACGATGTCGCGATCCTCAGCACGTCCCGGTCGACATTCGAGATGGCCGGCCAGTTGTACAAGCTGGGCTTGGGCGGCGAGCAGACCAAGTGACAACCCGTTGTCGCGCGTAGGGTGCCTCGATCGGAGGACACTGCCAATCAGTCTACGCGAGGACCACGCGTGGAAATTCGAACGATCATGGAATCTCTGGGAGCCCAGATCCTCGCGGGTGAAGAACAGCTGAATGCCGAGATCGAGCACGTTTACGCCTCGGACCTCATGAGCGACGTCCTGGCCTTCGGCAAACCCAATTCCATCCTCCTGACCGGATTGGCAACACAACAGGCGGTAATCTCCTCGCACATGGCGGAATTCAAAGGTGTTGTCTTCGTGCGCGGCAAACGCCCGAAGGATTCGTCAGAGCGATTCGCGAAGGAACACCAACTGGTGCTGCTGGCCACGCCGCTCGACATGTTTGAGGCCTGCCTGAGAGTCAAATCCCCTCATGGCGAATCAACCGCACATCCCGCAGCGGCCGACAAGGAATCGCGATCCGTCGGCATTCTGTTGTGCAAGGAGTTTTCCGTTGAAGGCGGCGACTTCTCCAAAGGCGGGTTGGTGTCGACCGAGGTCAAGTCTCTGTTGAAGACGATCGGGTTTGACTCGCGCGTGGTCCGCCGGGTGGCCATCTGCACTTACGAAGGTGAGATGAACGTCATCATGCACGCCCTGCGAGCCCGTATTCGTCTGGCGGTCACCCCCTCGGTCATCGAAGTCGTCATCGACGATGAGGGGAAAGGGATCCCGGATGTGGATTTGGCCATGCAGCAGGGCTTCACCACCGCCACCGAAGAAATGCGCGCGATGGGGTTCGGGTCCGGAATGGGGCTACCCAATATCAAGAACAATACGGATGATCTGAAGATCACCAGCGATGTCGGCAAGGGTACAACCCTTTCGATGAAATTCCTTACTGACCGATGGGAGAAGTAAACTCCGATCACGTGGCGTCGCCGTATTACCACGCCCACAGGATCGACCTCGAGAAGTGCCGGGGCCACATGGCCTGTATGCGGCATTGTCCCACGCAGGCGATTCGTGTCCGGCAGGGTAAGGCGGTGATCAACAACGAACTCTGTATCGATTGCGGCACCTGCCTGTCCGTGTGTCCCGAGGGTGCGGTGCGGCCGATCAGTGATCCCGTCGCTCAACTTTCCCGTTTCCGTTACAAGGTTGTTGTGCCGACGGCGGTATTGTACTCACAGTTTGACCCGAGTATTCACCCCTACATCATCCATCGGGCTTTTCACAAGTTGGGTTTCGACATGGTGGTCGACGTCACTCCCATGTCCGCCGTGGTCGCCGCCGCGCTGATCGAGTACGTGAAGTCGTATCGCGGCCGGTTACCTTTGATTTCCTGCTACTGCCCTTCGATCGTGCGGTTGGTCCAGGTCAAGTACCCGGATCTGGTGGAATTGCTGGTCCCGATCGACGTCCCGCGCGAAATCACCGCCCGCGAGATCCGGCGCTCGCTGCCCGCCCGCCTGAACATATCACCGGAAGATCTCGGTATAATGTACGTTGCCACCTGCCCGGCCAAGATCGTCTCCATCCGACAGCCGGCGGAAAAAGCGACATCATGGTTCGACGGTGCCGTACCGCTGCGTGAAGTTTATTCCGCCCTCCTGCCGCACGTGATCGCGATCAAGCAGGAATTTGATGCGGCTCAGGTCCCGCCGGATTTCCATTTCGACGGCAACTGGGTGCTGGAAGCGAGCCTGGCACGCGACGTGCGCACGGAACGGGGACTGACGGTCTCGGGACTGGACCATGTCAGGAATATCCTCGATGACATCGAGAATTCACGGTTGCGTAACGTCGATTTCGTCGAGGCGCACGCGCATATGCTTGGGTGCGTCGGCGGACCGTTCAATGTGGAGAATCCCTACGTGGCCCGTAGCAACAATTTCAAACGGGGCTACGACTACGGAGATCCGGTTACCCTGAACCAGGCTGATATCGAAACGAAGATGGAGAATGGGTTCTTCTCGATCGAGCATCCGGTACTGCCGCGCCCGACCAAGTACTTCGACACCGATCTGGAGACATCCATCAAACGCATGAAGGAGCGGGATCGCGTGCATGACAAACTGCCGCAGATCGACTGCGGCTGTTGCGGGGCACCGACATGTTTGGCGTTTGCGGAAGATCTGGTGCGCGGCGATGCCGACCTCACGGAATGCCTGCCGCTTTCGAGTCGACCGCTCGCTCCGTGATCAGGGAGGAACGTCCAGGATGACCAGTCAGGATTACGCCGGCATGTTCGAACCGTTCACGGGGACACCCGGGGATCTGATCCCGCTTCTGCAGTGTGTCCAAGCCGCCGACGGATACATCTCGGAGGAAGCCACCGCCAGAGTGGCACGTTTTCTGCGTGTCTCGGAGAACGTCGTTTTCGGCGTGGCATCGTTTTACTCCCAGTTTCGATTCCAGGCGCCCGGAAGACACTCGGTCAAAGTCTGCTTGGGAACCGCCTGTCACGTCCGCGGCGGAGAGATTCTGTCGCGGATGCTGGAGCGCGATCTGGGTATCTCTGCCGGCGAGACCACACCCGACCGGCGCTACGACCTGCAACGGGTTGCCTGCCTGGGGTGCTGCGCCCTGGCACCGGTCATCCAAGTGGATTCCGACATCTACAGCCAGGTGACGGTCATTCGCCTGCACGAGATCCTGGAGGCCTATGCATAGCTTCACGGCGACCCAGGAGGCGGCGCGTCAGAAGTGGTCGGCGCTGCAGTCCAGCCCGATTCCCACGATCTACGTGGGCACAGCCTCATGCGGTCGGGCCGCCGGTGCCATGAAGGTACTGGAAGCGATCGGGGGGCATCTTGCGGAACAACGTCTGGAAGCCAACCTGGTGCACGTGGGGTGTATCGGACTGTGTTATCTCGAGCCGCTCGTGGACATCATCACTCCGGGGCGTCCCCGTATCACGTATTCCAACGTTACCCCGGAGAAAGTGGAGTCGATCCTCGCATCCCATCTGGGAAACGATGAGCCGTTGATGCGCTGTGCGCTGGCCCACCACGACACCGACCACGCGCAAGGCAACGGGTACACCAAGAAACTCCCGCGTTTCGTCGATCTACCGATGCTCAAGCCGCAGGTCCGCGTTGTGCTGCGCAACTGCGGCCTCATCGACCCGGAAGACATCGATCATTACCTGGCCAACGACGGGTACATCGGCTTGATGAACGCGCTCGGGCGCAGCCCCGAGGATGTCATCGCCGAGGTGGGTGAGGCGGGTGTTCGCGGTCGCGGCGGGGCGGGATTCCCTACCGCGAAGAAATGGGAGATCTGCCGAGCGGCACAGTCGGAGACCAAGTACTTCATCTGCAACGCCGATGAAGGGGATCCCGGGGCATTCATGAATCGCTCGCTGTTGGAGGGCGACCCCCATGCGGTCCTCGAAGGGATGGTCATCGCCGCCTATGCGATCGGAGCGTCCCAGGGGTACATCTACATCCGCGCCGAGTATCCACTGGCGATTGCACGCCTGAAGATAGCATTGGAACAGATGCGCGCTTACGGGCTCCTTGGGCACGACATACAAGGCTCCGGGTTCAGCTTTGACATCACGATCAAAGAGGGTGCGGGGGCTTTCGTCTGCGGTGAAGAGACGGCTCTGATCGCATCGATCGAGGGGCAACGGGGGATGCCGCGGTCGCGTCCGCCTTTCCCGGCGATTGCCGGACTGCATGGCAAGCCCACCATCATTAACAACGTCGAGACCTTGGGAACCATGCCTCATGTGCTACGCCACGGGGCCTCCTGGTACCGTCAACTCGGCACGCCGGGCAACTACGGCACCAAGACGTTTTCGCTCGTGGGCAAGGTGCGCCGCGCCGGGTTAATCGAAGTCCCGCTCGGCACCCCGTTGCGCAAGATCATCTTCGACATCGGCGGCGGCACGCTGAAGCCATTCAAGGCCGTGCAGACCGGCGGCCCGTCCGGGGGTTGTCTCTCCGAGGAGTTTCTCGACACGCCCATGGACTATGAGTCTCTCGGCGCGGCCGGGTCGATCATGGGTTCCGGCGGCCTGATCGTGATGGACCAGGATACCTGTGTCGTCGATCTCGCACGCTACTTCCTGAATTTCACTCAGCACGAATCATGCGGGAAGTGTTCTCCCTGCCGCGTCGGGACCAGACACCTCGTGGAGATTCTCGAGCGCATCACCAACGGGCAGGGCGAGACCGAGGACCTGACGAAACTCCATGACCTCGGTGAGGCGATCAAGCGCTGCTCGTTGTGCGGCTTGGGGCAGACAGCCCCGAATCCGGTGCTGACCACTCTACGATACTTTCGAGCGGAGTACCTGCTCCATGTCACCGAAAAGCACTGCCCCGCCTGCGTGTGTCGTGAGTTGATCGAATACCGGGTCGTGCCGGGCAAGTGCACGGGGTGTCAGCGCTGTGTGGCGGTCTGCCCAACGGGCGCCATCACCGGCCCGCGCGCTGAGCCGCACAACCTGGATGCCAGCCTGTGCATCAAATGCCGGGCCTGCTATGAAATCTGTCGCTTCGACGCCATCGCCGGCGATGCCATCGTCATCGGATCCGGACGGAAGGGTACTCATGAGCCAACCGCCTGAAGCCATCACGCTGAGTATCGACAACCGGACGCTGACGGTCGCACGCGGGAAGACTATCCTCGAGGCCGCACGGGAAAACGACATCTATATCCCCAGTCTTTGTGCCCACGAAGATCTGACTCCCTTCGGCGGTTGCCGCCTGTGCATCGTGGAAGTTGAGGGGATGCGCGGGCTGCCAACGGCCTGCACGACACCGGTCACACCCGAGATGGTGGTGCGGACCCACACCACTCTCCTGCACGACATGCGGCGGGAGATTTTGCAGTTGATCCTGAGCGAACATCCCTGCAGTTGCCTGATCTGTGACGAAGCCGAAGGATGCCGGAGTTACTCCAGCACTATCCGCAAGGTGGGTGTGACGACCGGGTGCCGCTGGTGCTCAAACGACGGCCGCTGCGAGTTACAGGAGGTCGCCGAGCATCTGGGGTTGAAGGAGATCAACTACCCGGTGTCGTATCGCGGTCTCCCGGTGGAGAAGAACGACCCATTCTATGACCGGGACTACAACCTGTGCATCCTGTGCGGACGGTGTGTGCGCATATGCCAGGAGGTGCGGGCCGCAGGCACGCTTGCCTTCTGTCAGCGCGGGCGTCATGCCATCATCGGCCCCGCTTTCGGGCGCAGCCATCTCGAGGCCGGATGTGAATTCTGCGGCGCCTGCGTGGAGGCCTGCCCGACCGGCGCTCTCTCGGAGAAGGCCAGCAAATGGGAAGGCAAGCCCGACCGCGAGGAAACGACGACGTGCCCGCTCTGCGGCGTCGGTTGTCAGCTGCAACTTCTCGTCAAGGGAAACGAGGTCATCGGCACTCTCCCCGCCAAGGATGAGTTGATCAACGACGGGCAGCTATGTGTCAAGGGACGGTTTTGCGTTACCGAATTGGTGAACGGTCACGAGCGGATCACACGGCCCTACCGCCCGCAGGGAGGGGTCAAAGTCGAGATCACATGGGACGAGGCGCTGGACCGGGCGGCCGAGACCCTCACGGCCTGCCCGCCGCAGGAGTTCGCCATGCTGGTCTCACCCGACAGCAGCAATGAAGACCTCTATGTCGCACAGAAGTTCGCGCGCACCGTCATGCGTTCACACCGTGTCGACACCACCGCGCGGTTGTTCTATGGTTCCGGCTTCAGCGCGTACCAGCGTCTTCTGAGCATGAGTGTGCCGTTGTCGGAGGTCGAGCAGGCGGCAACAGTATTGTGCGTCGGCCTGGACACACGTTTCGGCCGATCAGTCGTCGGGGTCAAGGTTCGCCGCGCGATCCGGCAGGGGGCCAAGATCATCACGGTCTACCCGCGTACGCACAGCCTCGGTTTTATCAGCGATCATTGGCTTCAGACCGCACCCGGCACGGAACTCGATCTGCTCCGCTCGCTCGTCGAGTTGACCGCGGGACGCGCGTCCGAGGTGGACGCGTCCGTAAAGGCGGCTGCCGATCTCCTGCGCGATTCAGACCCCACCGTCATCCTGGTGGGCACGGAATTCATGGCTCACACGGATAGTGCCGCCATTCTCGAAGCGATCGCGCAGATCGCGCGGAACCTCAACGCGGGAATCGTCGCGTTACCCGCCCAAGGGAACCTCGTCGGCTCGCTGCTGATGGGCGCCTATCCGGAACTGCTTCCCGGGGCATTCCCAACCACGAGTGCGGAACAACGCAAGCGACTGGAGCGGTCGTGGGGCTGCGATCTTCCGGCCCCTGATTCATCGTGGAATGCAGCGACTCTGTCCGCCACACACCAGGCGAAGGTCTTGTATCTGGTCGGTGCGCTGGTGTCGGTGCCGCGAACGGTCGCCGATCAGGTCATCTTCCAGAATCTCTACCCGCCGCAGCGGATTGAAGATGCCGATCTGGTCTTGCCGGCAGCGGCGTTCACGGAGGTGGACGGTACGCTGATCAACGGCGCAGGGCGCGTGCAGAGCATGCGACGCGCGGTTGAACCGGCGGGCGGTTCTCTGCCTGACTGGCAGATTATCTGCCGTCTGGCGCAGCGGATGGGACACGCGGGATTCGACTTCTCCAGTGCGGAGGAAGTACGCAGGGAAATCTCTGCTGTCGTGCCGGGATTCGGGGATCAAGTGGAACCGACCCGCCATCCGGCGCCTCTGGTCTGTGAGGGCCGGGTTGAGGATCTCGCCGCGCGACCTGCGGCGGCCGATTCGGGGCGCCAGACGACTCCGTACATCCTCAGTATCGCGATGGCGGAACACACATACCGCGGTTTCCCACTCTCGCGCTGGGTCAAGGGGGCGGCCGAGCTGTTTGGCGAGGAGAGGTTGGAGCTGAGCACTGCCGATGCCACCTCCCTTGATTTAGCGTCGGGGCAGTATGTGGTCGTATCGGGGAACTCGTTCGAACGCACCTGGCCTGTCCGCATCACGAGTGAGCAACCGCCGGGGATGGCCCACGTGGTCCTGTATCCGGGCGAGGAGATTCACGCCAACCCCTATCGCGTGGATGTGAGGAAGGCCGATGTTTGAAGTACTCGAAAGCAGGATGATCGTCCCGAACATCCACCTCATGACGTTTGCGGCCCCGGCGGTGGCACGTGAGGCGCGGCCGGGCCAGTTCATTATCGTCCGGGCCGACGAGGACGGCGAGCGTATTCCACTGTCGCTCGCCGACTGGGATGCAGAGGCAGGGACGGTTACCATCTGCATCATGAACGTGGGGTACACGACCAACCGCCTTACCAGCCGGCAGGCCGGCGAGAGTATTCCAACGCTGGTCGGACCGTTAGGGAATGCCACCGAGATCGAGAAGTACGGAACGGTCCTGTGCATCGGGGGCTGCTATGGAATCGGCAGCATTTTCCCCATCGCCCGCGCCATGCGCGAGGCGGGCAACAGGGTGATCGTGATCCTGGAAGGCCGGAGTTCATATCTGTTGTATTGGGAAGATCGATTCGCTGAGATCGCCGACCGGCTGGTTGTGATCACGCGCGACGGGACGAAAGGGTATCGCGGTCATGTCGGGCGCGTGCCGTACATCCTGTCGCAAATCGAGGAGAAGGTTGACCGGCTCATACTCAACGGCTGCACGTTCCTGATGATGCGTGGATCGGCGGTCAGCCGCGACTTGGGAATCCCGACCGTCGTCAGTCTGAATCCCATCATGATCGACGGGACCGGTATGTGCGGCGTCTGCCGCGTGTCCATCGCCGGCAAGACACAGTTTGCCTGCGTTGACGGTCCCGACTTCGACGGCCATCAGGTTGACTGGGAGGAGCTCCTGCAGCGTCGCAAGACCTACATGCGCGAGGAAGTCGTATCGGTCCGGAGCAGTCACTGTGAGGAACACGCCGCCCGCGTGGAAGGATGATTCGTGCCGAAACCACCACCGAAGAAACTCGATTTGACGCGGCGCGAGATGCCGAAGCAGGAACCGGAAGTTCGCCGCTACAACTTCAGCGAAGTCGCTTTGGGATTCACGGCCGACCTGGCGATGGAAGAGGCCAAACGGTGCATCCAGTGCGCCGCCCGTAAGTGTGTCGATAACTGTCCGGTCGAGATCGATATTCCCGGATTTATTCAGTGCGTGGCCGAGGGCGATTTCGCGCAGGGAGTTAAGATCCTCAAGGAGAAGAACCTGCTGCCAGCGGTCTGCGGCCGGGTGTGTCCGCAGGAAGAACAATGCGAGGGTACCTGCTCACTGGGCAAAAAGGGCGCGGCGATCGGCATCGGCCGGATCGAGCGATTCCTCGCGGATTGGGAGGCGGCACAGGGCGAAGCCGAAATCCCCGAGATGTCCCCTCCATCCGGACGCAGTGTAGCCGTGGTGGGCGGCGGGCCCGCGGGATTGACCGTAGCCGGCGATCTCATACGACAAGGGCATCGGGTCACGATCTTCGAGGCGCTGCATCGCATGGGCGGAGTTCTCATCTACGGCATCCCGGAGTTCCGCCTGCCCAAGTCGATCGTCCAGCGCGAAGTCGATTATCTCGAAAAACTCGGAGTCAAAATAGTCACCGATTTTGTCGTCGGCAAGACGCAGACCATCGACAGTCTGCTGGAAGAATACGATGCGATTTTCGTCGGCGCGGGCGCCGGCCTTCCTTGGTTCATGGACATCCCCGGCGAAAACCTCAACGGGGTTTACTCCGCCAACGAATACCTGACACGCATGAACCTGATGGCGGGGTTCCAGTTCCCGCGCTACCACACGCCGATCAAGAGTCACCAACGGGTCGCCGTTCTCGGCGGCGGCAATGTGGCGATGGACTGCGCCCGCACGGCGCTGCGTCTGGGGGCTGAGACACGGATCATCTATCGCCGCTCACGGCAGGAACTGCCCGCGCGCCTGGAGGAAGTCGAGAACGCCGAGGAAGAGGGAATCATCTTCGAATTCCTGACGCTGCCGACAGGCTACATCGGCGACGAAGACGGATGGGTGAAGGGTATCGAATGCCTCAAAATGGAACTCGGCGAGCCCGACGCGTCCGGCCGGAGAAGACCAATTCCCATCCCCGGGTCGGAGATGATCCACGAGGTGGACGCGGCGGTGTGCGCGATCGGCAACAGCCCGAATCCTCTGATTTCCGCCACCACGCCCGGACTGGAAACCGGCAAGAAGGGCAATATTGAGGCCGATCCGGAAACCGGTAAGACAAGTCGGGATCGTATCTGGGCGGGCGGCGACGTGGTGAGCGGCGCCGCGACGGTCATCCTGGCCATGGGTGCCGGGCGCAAGGCGGCGCGGTCGATCCACGAATACCTCTGCACTCTGACGGCTTAGTAAGCCGGTCAGATTCTCACTCGGTACGCCGGTACCCCACAGTTCTAGGGCCTGTTGAGAAAGGTCTGTTCCGCCCCTCCGGGGCCTTGTAATTCAGGCTGCGGCTCGATCCCACGGCTTCCCGCTTCGCGGGATCTTCGATACGCCGTGGGTTAATCCCCCGTCAGACAGATCCGCGGACGTGCGCACTACGGCGCGCAGGGATCGCAGAACAGCGCGGCGGGATCGCCGCCGCGGAAGGCGACATCGATGACCCTTACGGCGTCGATGATGGTGGTCAGACCGTCACATGTTACATCGGTCGTCTCGTACGGGCAGGCGGGATTGGGATCGGGGCGCGCACTGCCGCCGCGGAAAGCCACATCCACCACCAGGACGGCGTCCACGATGTTGGTGACACCGTCGCACACCGGATCGGGGCCGGGATCGGCGAAGCAGTCGCAGGCGCAGTCGGAGACAACGATGGCGCCGGCATCTTCCGGATAGTCACCCGACAGGACAATCGTCTTCTCGCCCGTGCCGTACAACCCACTCTGGGCAACGAGACGTACGGTGTCACCGGCGGCGTACTCCATAACATCATGGCTGGCCGCATTCTTGAGATTGCCCAGATTGATCACCCACAATCCATCCCCATCGGCCATGACCGTGAGCGGGGATGATTCCGAGCCCGCGGGCGTCGCCAGCGTTGCCGTAACGATGGATTGGGACGCGTTATCCCAAATCTTAGGTGGATCCGGATCCGATTTCTGCGTTTCCACCGGGACATCGACCATCACCCTGCCGTAGACCGTCCCGGGCGCCCCGGCGCCGACGGGTGAAGTCGTGAACGTGTAGTAGGCGCCGCCGTTGTTGTCAGTGGTCTCGTCCGACACGACTTCGAAAACGTAGGTCGTGGCAGAGGCGAGATCGTTAAGTTCGACGTAGTGCAACTGTCCACCCCACCATTCGGATTCACAGGTAGAGTATTCGCCGACCGTCCCGGAACCGTAGTTCACACATCCGACCGCCAGCGAATCGGTGATCCAGGAAACGATTGCCGAGGAACTGGTGACACTACCGACGGTGACATCGCTGATCGCCGGCGCGACTGCGATCCCGAGGGTTGTGCCGCCGAAATCATCCGCAGTGGGGAGTTCAAACGCAACGGGTGCACCCTGTGACGCCGGAGCCGAGACGGTCGGCTCCGACGAAATGTCAGTGATGCCCGAGTTCTTCAGGTCTACGAAGCCGTCCGACGCCGAGGGGGGACAGGTAATGTGCAGGGTCTCGTGGGCGGTGTTGTTGTCTTCCGACAGTTCGGTGATGAGGTCGTCGATGTCGACCACGAGGTATATTTCCCCCGTGCCGCATCCGGTGAACGTCCAGGTGTTGCCGTAGAACGCCGTGGTGGATTGGCCCGGGGGAATATCCTCGGGGATATCGTACCACCCCATGTAGGAGCCGCCGGCGTCCGGATCGCCCAGGAAGAAGTCGAGCGTCGGCGTAAAGGCGGTGTCGCTGCCAATGTTGTGAATCAGGCCGGCGATCATAACGGGTGAACTCGGCATCACGGGGTTCGGGGCGATGTAGATGTCATAGATGGTGATCAGCAGGTCCGGGTACGTCTCCGGTGGGGTGATTGTGTCGTAGGCCTGGGTGCACCAGGAGGTCGCCCCGGCGCCGAGCGGGCGGCGGATGAAGTACCCACGGCCCAAGTCGATGGCGAAGTCGACGCCGTAGGAAAGGGTATCGCCGTCGGGTCGGACGAGGGATTGCCACTGCTGCGTATTCTGATCCCAGAGATGCGCTTCCTCGCAGCCGCTGATGTCACCGATCAAAGTGGCGGCGGTGTAGCAGGCGTTCTCATTCGGAACCGAGATCGCATTCAGGCCCTCTTCCAGAACATCGCACTGGTTTTCGCTTAACAACGTCCCGACCAGAGGCACATTGCCAGTGGACGACGTCTGCACGAAGGTGGCGTCCTGCACGGCGACTTCGAACGTCCCGGTGAGCCAGTCCTGGCCCACGCGGTCCCAGCCGGTCACCCCACCGCAGTCGGGAATCAGGGAGCAGAGATCGGGCGACATCATCGGCGCCGGCGGCGCCACCGGCAGACCCAACAGGTTCAGGCCGGGCGCCAGCGACACGCCACGGCTGAAAAGACCGCTCTCCTGGATGAGGCCGTAGAGCGCCATAGCAGTCGTGTAGGCATCATCATTCCAACTCCCGTTGGGAAGTTGATTCGCCTCGAGGTAGGTGCGCGCGTTGGCCACGGCAGCCGCCGCCGGTTCTATCATCGCAATCGCGGCCAGAGCGAGACCGGTCTCGTAGGGATTACTGACACCGCCGGTGCCGAAACCGCCGTCGCCGTGGGGCTGTGTCTTCAGCCAGTCGACACCCGCCTCCACATAGAGGCCGGCAACCGCGTAGGTATCGAGCAGCGGCGCCAACGCGACAATCGTATGGGCGGTATGGAAGACCGTACTGGAGTCGTACTCAATGAACGACCAGCCGCCGTCGACGTTCTGATGGAACACGAGGTAATCGACGCCGAGGATGATCGTCGTCATGTCGGCGTAGTCGGCGGCGTGCAGCGCTCTCACGGCGAGCGCTGTTTCGAGGACGCTGCCGGCGTATCCTTCAGCAAATCCCCAGGAGCCGTCCTCATTCTGCGCAGCGGCGAGCGTCTCGGCGAGATCCGCCGCGAGGAGAGACTCACCGGCGGCGGTCAAGGCGATGATCTTGCGGGCCAGGTAGTCGTGGGACGACGTGTTGGCCGCGAAGATCGCATCGGTAGCGCTGTTGATTGCCGACGGTTCACCGCCGACACGCGCGAGGAGATCTACCACCACCGTCGCATCTCGGAGAGGCGTTCCCCCGGCAACACCCCAGAACCCCGACGGGTCCTGGTTGGCGACCAGCCAGTCGACGCCCTCGGAGACAGCCGTCCCCGAAGCAGGCAAAGGGGTGCATAAGAGCGCCAGAGCGCATGCGAGAATCAATCGTCCGCGTTTCATGGTCTTCCCTCAATCACAAAGACGCACGCCGCAATTCGCGTGATCGTCGACTTTGTACGGCTTGCAGCCTCATCGATCGGGCTACTCCTGCTCCAGTTCCTGGATGCGAGATTCCAGGATGTAGGGTATCCGACTCTTCGGAAACGCTGTCTGGGCAATCGCGACGGCCTGCTGATACGCTTCGAGGGCCGCCTGTCTCTGCCCGCTGTCATAGTACAGGTCGCCGAGGAGCCGGTAGGAGAACATCACATTCATATGGAGTGGCGGTCCGAGACTGACCGCTTCCTGGGCGAGGCGCAATGCCTCAGCGGTGTCGCCGCGCGCCACAGCAACCCGCGCGTTGACATAATCAAGCAACATCCGCTGCTCGGTCGTGCCCGCATCGAACGGCACGATTTCGAAATCCGCCTCATCCGGCGGACAGAGGTCGGCGGATGCAGCTTGTACGCGCCAGCGACCGG
>DATKYL010000155.1:0-13670 GCA_035528515.1 Acidobacteriota bacterium
CGGGCGGGGCGTTTCTCGAGGAAGGCGGCGATCCCCTCGGCGCAGTCCGGTGAAGCGAAATTCTCCATCTGCCGGCGCCGTTCGAGAACCGCGGTTTCATCGTATGAAAGGTCCATGGTGGCGCCGACGGCCTGCTTGAGACGCGACAGAACGGCGGGCGGTTTCTCCAGAAGCCGCGCGACGAAGGCCTGCGTATGCGCCGCCAGTTCGGCGTCGGGCCAAACGCGGTTGGCCAGGCCAAGGCGCAAAGCCTCGTGCGCGTCGATCGGCTCCCCGGTATAGAGCATCTCCAGCGTCCTCGCGGGACCGATCAGGCGCGGCAGGAGAAATGTCCCGCCCCATTCCGGACCTAATCCGAGCTTGACGAGGGGAACACCGAACGACGCCGATTCGCCGCAAAGACGCAGATCGCAGGCGATCGCGAGGAAGCAACCGGCCCCGTACGCCGGTCCGTTAACCATCGCGATCGTGGGTTTTGGCATCGTGCGCAGGAGGCGGACAATTTCACGTCCCTCATCGAGCAACCGTTCGAATTCCGCTTCATTGCCGCGCCGTTTGAGATCGGCGAGGACGGCGATGTCGCCGCCGGCGCAGAAGGCGCGCCCACCGCCGGTGAGTACGACCGCGCGCGTCCGCGGGTCGGCGGCGGCGGCCGTCACCGTCCGTAGCAGGGCGGCTCGCATCGGGTCGGTGAGCGCATTGCGCTTATCCGGACGAGCGATGGTGATCGTCGCTATATCACGCGATGCGTCTATGCGTATATATGTCTCGCTCATAGTATATATGTGGTCCGCTCGTCACGGCTCCCGGGCTCAGATTCCATAGCCGCCCGAGACTTTGAGGTGTGAACCGGTCACGTAGGCCGCCTCGGGCGACAGAAAGTACCGGACGGCGCCCCAGATGTCGGCGTCGGCGCCCAGGCGTCCGGCGGGCACCGCCCGGGCCGGGTCATCGGGGGGTGCAGCCGTGTTCTGATGGATCCCCGGCGACACGGTGTTGATCGTGATTTCATCGGCGATCGCCGTCCGCGCCAGCGACGCGCTGAACGACAGAAGGGCGGTTTTCGCCGCCTGATAAGCGGCGACCCGCGGGTTGCTCTGCAGGCGGTCGGCGAAGATATAGCCGATATTGACGATCCGCCCGCCGCCGCGGCGCCGCATCGCCCGGATCGCCAACACCGAAAGCCGCGCCGCCACGGAAAAGTTCGACTGGAAGACCGCTTTCAGAGTGTCCGTCTGCATCCGCAGGACCGGCCCGGCCCAGAAATCGCCCACGTTGTTGATGAGAACGTCCCAACGCCCGAAGTGGCGTCGGAAATCCGCCGCCACCGCCTCGGTCGTGGCGACGTCGGTCAGATCGGCGAGCCAGTATCGGGCACGCACACCTTTCGTGATGCAGCCGGCCACGACCCGCTGCGCCGCCCTCTCGCTCTTGCGGGTGACGATACCGACGTCGTAGCCGTCGGCGGCGAGCGCCAGGGCCAACGCCCGGCCGATGCCCTTGGCCCCGCCGGTGACGAGGGCCGCCGGGCGCGTCGACTTCTTTGTTCGTCCCATCTTGGCGGGCTGCAACCGGGTCACCACATCACACGCGCTCGAAAAGCATCGCCATGCCCAGACCGCCCGAGACGCACAACGTCGCGAGCCCGTAGCGCGCCTGCCGCCGGGCCATCTCGTGCAGCAGGGTCACCACGATGCGGGTGCCGGTGCAACCGATCGGGTGACCGAAGGCAATCGCGCCGCCGTTGACGTTGGTTTTCGCCATGTCGAATTGCAGGTCCCGATGACAGGCCAGAACCTGAGCGGCGAACGCTTCATTGAGTTCAATCAGGTCGATCTGATCGAGTTTGATGCCGGTCTTTTCGACAAGCTGCCGCACCGCGGGCACGGGCCCGATACCCATGATCTTCGCATCCACCCCGACCAGCGTGTAATCGATGATCCGCGCCATCGGCGTCACATTCAGACGCGCCGCGGCCTCCTCCGAAAGAACAACCGCCGCCGCCGCACCGTCGGTGATCCCCGAGGAATTCCCCGCGTGGACGGTACCGCCGTCCTTGAAGATGGTGGGAAGCTTGGCCATCCCTTCCAGTGTGGCGTCGGGACGCATGTGTTCATCGGTGGTGAACGGGACCTCGTTCTTCTTGCGGTCGCGAATCATTACCGGCGTGATCTCTTCGGCCAGTCTTTCCACCGCCGCGGCGGCGCGTTGCTGAGACTGGAGCGCGTAGCGATCCTGTTCCTCGCGGGAAATATTGTACTGCTCCGCCAGCGTCTCGGCGGTCCGACCCATGAGCTGCTCGGCAATCGGGCAGATGAAACCGTCTTTGTACATCCCGTCGACCAGTTCGCCGTTGCCGAGACGATACCCCCAGCGGGCACGGGGGAGCATATACGGCGTATTCGACATCGATTCGGTGCCGCCGGCCAGATAGACGTCGCCTTCACCGAGACGGATCCCAGCCACACCCAGGGCGATAGCGCGCATGCCCGAGGCGCACGCTTGGTTGAGGGTGATCGACGGCGATTCGAACGGCACGCCGGCACGAGTGGAAACCTGGCGGGCCGGATTGGGGCCGTTGCCGCCCTGACGGGCATGACCGAAGTAGGTTTCGCAGATTGTCTCCGGCGGGACTCCCGAACGCTCCAGCGCCGCCTTGGCCGCAACGACTCCTAAGTCGACTCCGGAAAGACGTGAAAGTGATCCGCCAAACTTCCCAATCGCTGTTCGAACCGCTCCCGCAATGTAGATGTCACCCATGAGTCACCTCGCTCTCTGGTCAGCAGTGGAGTCGGAGTATAACACATCCGGGCGACCGGGTAAACAAGCGGCTCTGCACGGCCGCGATTCTTCAGTGCCCGCCGGAAAGGGTGATAATCAGTTCCTACCCCGTCCCCGCTCCACCTGGACCCTGGTTACAATCAGTCGATAGGAATCTGACTCTCATCTGACCGACTCATGAGGCACGCGGGAGGCGTATCTCATGGTCTATGTTGCCTTAGAGGAGTCGTACCCCAAAGCGAAGCCCCAATCCGACGGCTGGAGCCCGGCGTGGCGCCATTGGTTCGCCGCCCGGGGGCAGGCCGTCTCTGAACCGGATCATGCACCGGCGATCATCCACACGGTGCGCGTGGCGCTGAGTTCGTTGGGACGGACCGAGCGGACCGTGATCGAGATGTACTTCTATGACGGCTTTTCCTGGAAACGGATCGGGGATCATCTGGGGCTCCCCGCGGCCGGCATTCGGGTGATCCATCGGCGGGCGCTGACCGTGTTGGAACGTCATCTGGCACCGTTCGTCCGGGAGTCCTTCGGCCTCGAACTCGCCTCCCATCCCGAATGCCCGATCTGTGTCGCTCCCTGGCGGCGGGTAGCCGAGGAGATCCTCGACAGCAAGACGGCGGACATGACCTGGGGACAGATCGGGTGCCGCCTTGAGCGGGCGGTCGGCTGGCGGCCACCAACTCCCCAGATCTCAATCGCCCACCAGCGGCATCATCGCTCATTCACACCCGCCGTCGCGGCGGAGGAATGTTTCGACGCACTCTTCACCGAATTACCGGAGGAACCATGAACCCAAACCCATGTCTCCGGGGACAACACGCGGTCAAGCTGTTCGTCTCCACTGAATTGAAAGCGCGTCTGAGCGCACTCGCCGAGGGGCTCGGCCGTCCTCTGGCCGATGTGACGCGGACTCTGATCTGGATGGGTCTGCCGATCCTGGAGGGAATGGAATCGGCGCATCAGCGTGGCTCGCGCTGGTGGATCAAGCAGGTCGGCGGGGAGGGCGGCGAATCGATCGAGGAAACGACCTGAGGGACCGACCGGGTTCAGTGCGGGTCGGAGAGTCCTGAGGTCAGCGCCAGCAGGTGGGGCAGAACGGGAGTGAGCGAGGCCAGTGCGTCCCGGACGCCACCGGGTGAGCCGGGCAGAGCCAGGATGACGGTCCGCGCTCGCGCACCGACAATCGTTCGGGACAACGGCGCCCGGGGCACCTTCTGCCGGGCATCCTCGTGGATGGCAACGCCAAGTCCATCGTAGCGCCGGTCCAGAAGAGGTGCCAGCGCCTCCGGGGTCAGATCATCGGGTGTCGGGCCGGTTCCGCCGGTCAGGGCCAGAAGCGACACCGGGGCGAAATCGGTGTGGCGGATGACGGTCTTCTGGATCGCGAGGCGCTGATCGGGAATCACGTCGGTTCCGGTCACATCCAAGCCGATGTCGGCCAGAAGCTGTGCCAGGAACGGTCCGCTCGCATCCTGCATCTCCCCTGCCGCGGCGCGACTGGAAACGGTGATGACGCGGGCCTGGTAACGTTGTGATCGGGAATCGCTCATGCCGGACTGCAACCTTGGTCGGAACCACCGCATCCACTCGGCGTTTACTCAAGTACGGTGCCGTTTGACGTTCCGGATAGGACATTCTCGGGCGCAAGTGGCACATTCAAGAGGAGGCGCCTATCCTCTGAAAGGGCGTTACTGGAAGGGGGCGGGCCGGATGCCGATTGACAAGAGTGGGGATACGGCTATCTTACTGATGGAGTGCCCGGTCGACGGCTTTCTGCGTCCACGGCCCCTCACCGCCGCGGTAGAGAAAGAATCAATCGAGCCGTCACTGGGCACCTCCGTTAAGATGGCGCCAGGCGGGCATTTACCGCACGGGGACCCACTCCCGAACCCCGCCGGCGCACCACCAGACCGAGGTTCGGTCGGTCTGCGCCCCGGGATCCCTCAGGTGATTGGATGAGTATGTCTATGCGATTGTTGCGACAACTGGCGAGTTTGACGGTCGTCCTCTGTGTGGGCTTGGCACCGATCTGGGCAGACCGAACCGAAGGCGCGGCCGGCGTGCCGGACTATGTCCGCCCCCGGAGCAATCCGGTTATCTCGCCCTGGGCTGCACGGGTAATCGAGCAGACGACGCGCGACAACCGGACACGTATTTGGGTCTTTTTCACCGACAAGGGGTTTGGCGATCGGGTGGGTTTTGAGGCGGCGCGTGTGGCGCGGGGTGTGCAACTGGCGCCACGGGCCGCGGCGCGGCGCGCCAAGATCGGACGTGACCGGGTCGAGTTTATCGACGTTCCGGTGCACGCGGGCTATGTGGAACGTGTTGCGGCCACCGGCGCCACGTTGCGCCAGACATCACGCTGGCTGAACGGCGCCTCGTTTGAGGTTGATGTGGACGGCATCGCCGCGATCGCGGCATTACCGTTCGTGAGTTCGATCCGTCCGATGATCGGGTCCGAGCGCGTCCCGGTGCCGTCGCCGGTCGAACTGGAGGAAGATGTTGAGCCGATCCCGAGCGAGCAGGAAGCTGCAACCGTACTGAATTACGGTCTGTCGCTCGGGCAACTCGATCAGATCAATGTTCCGGCGGCGCACACGCTCGGATACAAGGGCCAGGGTGTGCTCGTCGGCATGCTGGACACCGGTTTTCGCAAGGATCATATCGCCTTTGCGCAGATCATCGCCGAGGGGCGTCTGATCGCGGATTCGGACTTTGTCTTCGGGGACGGCGAGACGCAGGACGACGAGTACGACATCCCGGGGTCGCACAACCACGGCACCTATACCTGGTCGGCGCTCGCCGGGGAATCTGACGGGAGTCTCTACGGGCCGGCGTACGGGGCGGAATTCCTGCTGGCCAAAACTGAGGACAGCCGCTCCGAAACACCGATCGAGGAGGACTACTGGGTAGCGGGGATTGAGTGGGCCGACGGTCTGGGCGTCGATGTCATCTCGTCCTCTGTGGCATACATCGACTGGTACACGTACGACGACCTGAACGGCGACATCGCGGTGACCACTGTCGCGGCCGACATCGCCGCATCGCTCGGCATCATCGTGTGCAACTCGATCGCGAACAGCGGTCCCGACCCGGGCACGCTCCACGCGCCCGCCGATGCCGATTCGGTCATCGCCGTGGGCGCGGTTTACTCGAACGGCTATATTGCGGCGTTCTCGTCGCGCGGACCGACCCGCGACGGCCGAATCAAACCCGAAGTCTGCGCCCAGGGAGTGTCGACCAGCTGCGCCTACGCGGGCAACACGACCGGGTTCACGACCCAGAGCGGCACGTCGATGTCCTGCCCGCTCGTCGCCGGTGCCGCGGCCGTCGTTCTGTCCGCTCATCCCGACTGGACCGCGATGGAAGTGCGCGACGCGCTGATGCAGACCGCGTCTCAGGCCGACGCGCCGGACAATAATTACGGCTGGGGAATCGTCGACGTCATCGCCGCGATCAACCGGGAATGTACGACGGCACCCGCGACGCCGGGTGCACCGACCACGTCCAATCCGACGCCGTGCGACGGCTGGAACTATACGATCTCGTGGGCTCCAATCCCCTTTGCCACGCAATATCAGCTCTTTGAGAATGACGATTTGATCTACGAGGGCAGCGCGGTCAAGGCGATTCGCAATCATTCCTCGGGGACGTACATCTATTACGTGGTCGCCGGGAACGACTGCGGCACCAGTGCGGCCGGACCGACCGGGGCGCTATCGACGATTCGGTACGCGCCGGATGCCCCCGCGGCGCCGACGACCTCCGACGCGTCGCCCTGTTACACTGACCTGTACACGGTGAGCTGGCTGTCGGTCGCCGACGCGTTCGCCTATGAACTGTACGAGAATTCGATTCTGGTCTATGCCGGTTCAGATACGGAGGCGACCTTCATCCGCGCCACCGGCAGCTTTACCTACAAGGTCGCGGCGATGAACGTCTGCGGCACCGGCGCAACCAGCCCCGCTGGCGCGGTGACGACCATTCGCGACTGCGCCTGCCACGGCGATCCGGTGTGTGACGGCGTGACCAACGTGCTCGACGTGGTCAGCGTTGTCAACGAGGCGTTTCGCGGCGGCGATCCAATCGTCGACCCCACATGCACGCACGTCAGCCGTAACGACGTCAACTGCGACTGCGTAGTTTCGATTCTGGATGTGGTCCTGGTGGTCAACGTGGCGTTTCGCGGCGCCGACCCGGCCGCGACATTCTGCGATCCCTGCACCGAGACGTGTCCGTAGCGGCGACGTCGTCGGATCGACTCCCTCAATCTTGCGGCTTGTCCAAAGACGGGCGGAATTTACGACCGATCGGTGTTACAGCGCACGCAGAACGTATCCGCCTCGGAGTTCTTGCGGCCGCAGCGGCAGGTCCAGTAACCGATCGCGACTTCCGGGGCGGCTGTTTCCGCGACTTCCGGCGTGACCGTCGATGACCGCCGTGCGGGCCTGTCTGACGTGAGATCCTCTTCACCGTAACCGCCGGACGGTCCGCCGGAGGTGGCGCGGAGAATGTCCGGGACGTCCTCTCCCGGATCGGGCGCGGAACCAGCGAAATCGACGGGCGCCAGATCTTCCTGCGGGGATGATGCCGCGGTTGAGCGCGCTACCGGCCTGACGATACGAACTTCGTCTGCGCCCGAGCGGCGACTCCGCAACAGACCGTAGCCCACCAGCAGAACCACACCGCCGGCGAACCACCACCAGATCGGGATCGGCCGCGAGGTGTAGGTCGGCGTCGCGACCGCGCCGGTGTAATGGAGTGTCGGCACAATACGCTCGAACTGGCTGGCCCACGATTGGAACGTCCCCCGTGTCACGGCACACCGCACGGCGTAGATGTGCTGCCGGTCGTCGTCGTCGCGCACGATGAATCCCTGAACCCAGTTTTCCAGTGCGCCACGGCCGGTTTCGCGGTTGCTGAAGAACAGGTCGAAGGTGATGCGATCATCTGTGCCGGAGAACTCGGTGCGTTCGAATTCAAAGGGGCCGGGCTGTCCGGTCACGGCGCAGGCAATCGTCGCGGCAATCGCGTTTCGGCGGCGGGCCAGATCGGTCGCGTCAGTCAGGACTTCGTTGGCCGGAATGACATAGTGCATCAGCGCCGCGGCGGCGGTGCCGTCGCCGACGACAAACCCCGCGACGACGCTCGGAATCGGCAGGCGCTCGCGCAGCTCCCAGGTGGCATCGGGACGCGACAGTTCGATCCGGTGGGCATCATTTGTGTAGCGATTCCCATCGAGAGACGCGAAAACCGGTGAGGCGCCCGCAACAGCAACGATAACAAGGAGCCCGATCAGGGCTTTAGCTCGGAATGTCATGCCAATATACTCCCCGTGGGTGGACCAACGCGGTCATTTTAGGGTATCGGCGGGGGGATTGGCGGTCTTGAGAGTAGGGTGGGCTACGCCCACCTCACCTTTGCGTGATGCTCCCCCGCCGGTGGTGGGCGGAGCCCACCCTACGCCGCTATGACGGCATCGTTACTTCGATTGGTCGTTCAGCTTCCGGCGGAGTTCGTCGACGTGGGCGGCGTCTTTCTCGGCATCAGAGTGGCCGATCTCGCGTTCGTAGTCGACACACTTCTGCATTAGACCGACCGCGCGTTCGAGTTCGCCCAGTTTCAGATACCCATCCCCCATATTCCAGCATGCGTTCGCCTCGCCGCGCCGGTCGCCAATCTCGCGAGTGATGGTGAGCTGCTGCTCGTAGAACTCGATGGCGCGCCGGGGTTCGCCGAGGGCGGCCCAGACGAGGCCGAGGTTGCCGAGGGCGGCGCCTTCACCGCGCCGGTCGCCGATCTCGCGGGCAATGACAAGTCGCTTCTCATAGAACTCGATGGCGCGCCGGGGCTCGCCAAGATCGGCCCACGCGAGGCCGAGGTTGCCGAGGTCCTGCCCCTCTGCACGCCTGTCTTTGATTTCGCGCGAGATGACCAGTGCCTTCTCGTGATGCTCGATAGCGCGCCGGGGTTCGCCGAGGGCGGCCCAGGCGAGGCCGAGGTTGCCGAGGGCGGCGCCTTCTCCGCGCCGGTCGCCGATCTCGCGGGCAATGACGAGTCGCTTCTCATAGATCTCGATGGCGCGCCGGGGTTCGCCGAGGGCGGCGTATTGGAGCCCGAGATTGCCGAGATGGACTCCCTCGCCCTCCCGATCCTTCAGTGTCTGTGCCGCACCGAGAGCCGACTCGAGCCAGTTGATGTACTTTCTCGGATGAAGTCGCAGAGCGAGGATGAAGACTCCCGCATCGGGGTAGTGATTGCAGAGACTGGCGGCTTCTCTGTCGGTTTCGGCGAGGGCCGCTGTCCACGCTTGTCCGGCCTCGATGTTCTCCCGCTCCACGTCGAAGATTCCGAGGCCTGCGAGTATCTTATCGCCACCTTCCATGTACAGTTCCCTGGATGCCATCAGAACCGTCTGGTAGTATTCCGCGTGGCGGTGGGCGGCGCTATAGGCGAGGTCGCCCTCAATGTGCTCTCTGGCGAGCAGCCGTAACAAGTCGTGGAGGCGGTAGCGCCGGGTTTTCTGATCCCAGAGAACGAGGTTGCGTTGAAACAAATCGGTGAGGATTGGGAGAGCATCCGCTGTCGACATCTCCCAGACAGCCGCGACTCCCTCAACTTCAAACGACCCCGGGAAGACTGAGAGCCTCGCCCAGTGCGTTCTAACCTCCTGGCTCAGGGGCTCCACACTGACATTCAGGATGGCGGCGAGTTTCTGATGCGCGTGTTCGAGTGTCGCCAGACCCTCTCTCTCCAGTCGCTCGATGTATTGATCGACGGGGATATTGGCACCTGCTGAGAGCGACGAAGCTGCGAGGCGCAGTGCAAGCGGGAGGTATCCGCACAGCTTGCCGATCTTCTTTGCCTGGTCACCGTCGATTCGATCGCAGATCGTCTGCAGAAGGTCTACGGCTTCGTTTTCAGGAAGCACATCGAGGTTCACTGAGTCGAGACCGGGCAACGTGATCGACTGGCGCGAGGTGATGAGGACCGCACAGTCGGGCAATTCGGCGCCGGGGCAGATCGCCGTCACCTGTTCGGCGTCCTTCGCGTTGTCCAGCAGGACCAATACATGTTTCCCCTCTAACGCGCTGTGGAAGATGGCGCTCAGGTTGGGCAGATCATCGGGGAGCTTCTCATTGGGGCGGAATGGCCGAATCAATCCGGCCAACGCCTCTTCGGGCATCATCGGGTCGCCGAGAATCTCGCGTCCCTGTTCATCGGTGCCCGCGCCGCGGAGGTTGATGAAGAGCTGGGCATCGGGGAAACGGTCTTTGATCTTGTGTGCGACGTGCACGGCCAGTGCTGTCTTGCCGACACCGCCCAATCCCTGGAGGCTCGTGAGCACCGCGCCCTTTCTCTTGACCGCCGCCTCGACGACCAGCTTTTCGAGTTGCGCGATCTCCTTCTCGCGGCCGGTAAAGTCTGTGATGTCGGAGGGGAGTTGGTGGAAGGTGGTGGCGGCCGTAGGAGGCTGTGTTCCCTGATATACGTTAATCGTCTGTTGGGCGTGGCTGTCCTGATGAACGTTTCCTCCCGCTGATATGCCACCGCCGGTGGTCGGAGCCAGAACATTGGAGTTGGAGACAGTGACGCTTTGATCGCTGCTGCTGCCAACCTGTGCGGGCGGGGGTTGGCTCCCTCCAGTGGGCACGGTTGGCAGCTGTCCCGAACTGCGGCGGCGAAACAGCCAATTCCAGAATCCCTTCCCGGCTTCTTCCCCTACGCTGCCTGCAAACTTCTTCAAAGACAGCCATACGAGAGTGATCAGTGCGAGGAAGGCTAATGTCGCTAGACTAAGCGGCTCCTTGAGTAAATCCAGGATACTCCCGCCTGTTCCCTCATCTGCCGCGCGAGCAAGACCAGGCGAGAGGATGGTAGTCAGGAGTGTCATTGGAGTGAGAATCCCTCTGCCCCTGCCGCGGCAGTGATCTTGACGTCGGTCAGAGTCGCCTGTCATTCGCATTCTGCCTCCTGCGCCCCAAGCGCACGACCGGGCACGCGCACGCCGATGGGCTTGCGTCCGTCGGTTTTCAAGACCGCTGCCTTACCAGTCAGGTCCAAGCCCTCCGCAGGATCGTGGTGCGCTTGTCGTATGATGCGCGGTCCCAAAGAACGGACGGAGTGGGCAGGAAGTCAATAGAGAGGGCGGGCGGAGGAAAGCGCGTTACGCCCCTCCGGTCGGCTGGGTGGCCCGGACCTCGGTCCGGGTCTCAAGAGGAGGTCACAGGTGGTTGGACACGTTGCGTGCTCCGCGAGATGTCTCCGTGTTGGAACATGGGAGCGCCGAGAAACCCGGACCGAGGGACGTGTTGAGAAAGTGCTGTTCCGCCCCTCCGGGGCTTGGTCCTTTGGATCGTCCTCTGATCCCAGGGCTCACGCCCTGGGCTAAGCTCTTGTCACACCGCGCATCTGTTCTCGCCGGGACACGGCGTGCACGTCCGCCGTCGGCCTCGTCGGCACCGCGTGAGGTTTTTCAACAGGCCCGAACGTCCGGGCTGCCCGTCGGTGACAACCTCAAGAGACCCGGACAAATGTCCGGGCCACCCGTTGGTCTGGAAATCATTCTCGATTCAGCCCGCAGTTGAGACGGGCGCGGAGACCGCGCCCCTACACGTAATCGTTGTGGTGTGAAGAGAGTGGCTACCAGCCGCGGAGACGGAACGGCGGGTGGAGAATGGTTTCGCGGGGTTGGCGGGCGAGCCAGAGTGCGAGGGCGACCGCGAACACGGCGTCGCAGTGGGTGTTGTCTTCCCAACTAAAATCGCGGAGTTCGCCGACCAGTGACCAGTAGGTGCCGCCGGTATCGGTCATCTCGTACGGATAGACCGCCACCGATCCGGTCGCGAAAGCCTGCTCGAGGTTGGCAATCAGTTCGGTCTTGGCGCGGCCGCCGCGTTCACCGAAATTGAAACCCTCCGCGGCGATGTCGGGCAGCTCCGCCAGCACGACGTCGCCCAGACCGGTGGCGTCGATCAGGACACGTCCGCCGTAACGGCGGTGTCGCGCGCGAATTGCCGCGTAAACCGCCGGCCAGGGACGATGCTGGAAACGTTCGAGCGCGACCAGTTGCACGGGACTGACGCTGACATCGAGCGTCGCGCCCACTGTCCAAGTGCGTTTGCGCGCCAGATCCCAACCATGAACATAGAGATGACCGGGTAGCGGCTCGGACGGTCCGGTCGCACACGACAGGGCGCGTTGGATATCCTCCTCGCGCAACACTTCGTTGCCGAGATCGACGAAACGTCCTTCGATGTTCTGCGCGCGGCGCTGCGGTGTGAGGCGGGCCATTGTGCGGGCGAGATGGTCGGCGGGCAGGTATGGGTTGTCGCGCGAATCGCCGCGCTGGACATACCCGAGCGACCGGTCGGCGGCGAGTTGCAGCGCCTTGCGGTAAAACCAGTTCTTGCCGCGCGGGGTGGAGATGTAGTCGATCCGCCCGGCGCGATCAACGACCCGCATCGCCAGCACTTCCTCGACCACGTAATCGGCCTGCGGCTCAAACGCGGCTTCATCGAACGTGACGAAATCGAAATCGTGCCCGAGCAGGTATTCTCCGCGCCGTTGCGAAGATCGCGCCCACATGACCGAACCGTTGCTCAAACGCAACATCGGAAACGGTGTGCGGATCAGGTCGGCGATGAGATGGTCGCTCCAGGGGAGGCGTTGCAGAAGACGGAGGGTTTCGTTGAAGATGATCCGCGCCTGATCGAGGGTGATCGAGACATTGACCGCGACATAACGTCCGGCGCGATCATAACGGGGGTTGCGGATCTGGAAGATCAGGCGGTGGGCGAACTTGATCGCCTGGCCGAGCGACTTGCCCCAGCGGTTGCCGGAGTGCAGGAGATTTTCAGGACGGGTAGAGTTACGGAGCCAGCGCTGCTGGCCGGGGTGGGGCTCGATCTCGAGGAAACGGGTGGCGAAATAGACCGGATCGGCGAGGGCACGCTGCCAGTCGCTACCCGTCCGAGCAGACGCAGCAGCGGCGCAAGAGGATTCGGCGGACACGACGGCGCCACATCCCGAGCGGCCTACAACGGTTGCACCGACGGCTCGATACCCAGCTGCCGTCGTGCCTGCTCCGCGGTCAGGAGACCGGCCTCCATCTGGCGCAGCACGACGTCGGTCTGGATACGGTCGGCTTCGAAGCGTTCGTGGCGGTCGAATTCGAGCCGGTTGTCGAAGACGTGACGAACTTCGGCATCGACACCGGCCAGCGCGAGTTCGATCCCGGCGATCCATTCGCAGAATCGCGACGCCGCCCGCTGCAAGCTCAGAATCTGGCGTCCCACCATCTCGAACTTGAAGCGCGCCCAGGTTTGCGTGGTGCCGTATGAATAGCCGAGCATGAACGGTGCCAGCCCGCAGCCGGCGATGACGTCCTCGAGCATCGCACGGTGATTGAGATACCAGTTGCGTGAAGCGGAGACCTGGCTCGTCGGGCCGATGTGGGCGATCTCGACGTCTTCCCAGGTGACCGGATTGTCGTCGACGGCGAAGTCGCGCAACGCGCCCACGGTACCGTCAAAGTAGGCGTTGGCGCGGCTGGTGTAGTCGGAGTCGGTTTCCGCCGGTCCCTGGGTGGGAGGACGGATGCGTACGTGCAGGCGGTGATACCCGGCGTTGTGCATCGCCTTCTGCATATCGCGCACCAGTTCCTGTTCGACCCGGGCGACGAATCCCACCGCTGACAGAAGCGATTTCCCCAGCGGCCGGCCCGCATCGGCAGCGAGGGGCTGGTAGAAAATCGCATCGGAATCGAGCCGGATGCGTCGTGCGTCTTCCCGTTGGAACATCCGCCACCGGCCCGCGCGGTCGGTGTCAAACTCGAGCGTCGCGGTATCGATAAAGTCGAACCGATCAAGATTCCGGCGTGACGG
>DATKYL010000156.1:0-6743 GCA_035528515.1 Acidobacteriota bacterium
GTTCCTCATAGCGCACACGTGGTGTGAGGATCAGGTGCAGATCCGCCGCATCGACGTCACAGTCGGCCAGGACCGCGCGCTCGCTCAG
Organism: Acidobacteriota bacterium; assembly: GCA_035528515.1. GTDB lineage: Bacteria > Zixibacteria > MSB-5A5 > WJJR01 > WJJR01 > DATKYL01. The sequence goes on from DATKYL010000156.1 coordinate 89, forward strand.
CGATGCAAAGCTGGCGACGAGACTGGTTTTCCCCGTACCCCCTTTACCGCTGATGACGGCCAGTGTCTTCATCGGCTCAAGCCTGCACGCGCCGCGCCGGCGTGTCGGGTGATCTGGTCGATCAGCGATGCGAGGCTGCCCGCCAGTTTCGGGACAGCCTCAATTGCCGGCACGCCCCGGGAGTATGCTTCGGCGATCTCTCGTTTGTCCGGGATGTTCAGGAGGATCTCCACGTTCTCGAGGGCACAGTACCGTTCGACCTTGTCATCGCCGACATCAGCCCGGTTGACCACGACCCCGAACGGTCGACCGATCAATCGCAACATCTCGATCGCCAACTTCAGATCGTGCAGACCGAAGGGGGTCGGCTCGGTGACCAGCAGCACGTAGTCTGCGCTTTGCACGGCGGCGATAACCGGGCAGGATGTCCCCGGAGGCGCATCGACGATCGTGAGCCCGTCGGACGGTAATCCCTCCAGTACCGCGCGAATGAGCGGTGGCGATTGCGCTTCACCCACCCGCAGCCGCCCGCCGATAAACGCCACCGCACCCGCGTTCCCATACTCGACCACGCCGACTTCCCGCTCTCCCTCAGTGATCGCGTCCGTCGGGCAGACAAGCCGGCATCCCCCGCAACCGTGACAGAGTTCGGGGAATGTCACGACCTTCTGGGGTAGTGACGCGATAGCTCCGTATTGGCAGATCTTTGCGCAGTCACCGCAGTTCGTGCAGAGCTCATCACTGACGTTCGGGACGGGCACACCCACGGTGCGTACGTGGGCGATGTTCGGTTTCAGGAAAATGTGGCCGTTCGGTTCCTCCACGTCGCAGTCGGCATACGTCACCACACCACCCCGATCAGCCATGGTGAGTGCGAGACTCACCGCCACCGTGGTCTTGCCCGTTCCGCCCTTGCCACTCGCGACTGCGATGATCATCCTGTTTGTCCGGGCGAAGGGTCCACATTCACAAGCGAGGGGGATTGGAGAAATGCGTTCATGTCCCCTGCTACCGTTTGCGGGTCATGGGTGTATGGCAGTTGGGACAGGTCATTTTGGTACACGGGATGCCTTGCTCATGAGGTACGGTCTTACCACATCGCTGACAAATGCACTCACCACCGGGGCCGTCGCCACCGCCACCCATACGTCCGCGGCCAGCGCCCTGACCGCGGCCTTTGCCCTGGCTCCTCCCTCTCGGAGCATTGGAATCCGGCGTATCCTCTTCCGTGCGGCCAAAAAGAACCATGACCGACCTCCATTCTAACCCGCGGGGGTCACAATACTCAGCGCACCCTCCGGGCATTGTTCGACACACACGCCGCAGATCAGGCAGTCCACACCGATGTGCGCAATGCCCTTAGCCATCGTGATGCAATCGGCGGGACACAATGCGGCACATGCGCCGCACCCGTTGCACGTGTTCGGGTCAACAACTATCGTCCAGGCGCCGACCGTCCGTGCCGTGGGCGATGCCTCTGGAACTGAGGATGAAATCGCCGCACCGGTCGGGTCGCCGCTGTCGGTGGTATCAGGCGCGGTTGTGTCGGCCGCCGTCTCTGAATCCCGGAGGCCAAACCAGCGGCGCAGACGACTGCGGCCCGGACCTCCCTGCTGTCCGCGCCCATGCCCTTGATGCGCGCGTCCTCGACCGCGGCACAAGCCGTTGCCCCCCTGCCCGCCCGCTCCTCCCGATGCACACCCACGCGATTGACGCTTCACCGAATCTCCCTCATTGCAGTCACTGGCGGTCAGCTCTTCTCGGTAGTATCTGCCGTTTCGAGACCCGCCAGGCGTTGTCTGATGTCCTTCAGTACGCTCTCGTGGTAGTCCGCCTGCTGTTTCAGTATGACCGCCTCGTCCGGTGCCTCTGACGGCATCGTCGGCGGGACATATGGCATACCGAGGGGGGCACCCCCTCGATTGCGTGCCCAACCCGGCAGGCCGGTGGCGTAGTACCAGTTACGGTGTCGTTGGCCCCGGCCCCCGCCGCGGCCCAAGCCACCGCCACGTCCGAAGCCGCCCCATGCGGGGTTTGCGTACCCGGGAACCGGTGCACCGGCGCAGTAGCCGGCGCCGCGTCCCGACATCGGTCCCTGGCCCAACGGACCTGTCCTATCTCCTCTCGGCATCACTATCCTCCTTTTGCAGCAGACTCTCATGCGGGTCGGTGTCATCGATTGTTGCATCGACGATTTCGACCGGCTCCGCGTAATCGATTCGTTTACGATGGCTCGCGATGGTCGCGGTCAGCCAGGCACTCGTGCGCTGGGTCAGCACTCTGATCACACTATCCGGTTTGCGCAGGTCCCGGATGACGTAACCAGCCAAAGGCGCCATGAGTGACGCGAGGCCGACTTGTCGGCCGCGCTTGCCGGTCAATACTCCTCGGAGACGAGAGCGCTGCTGTCTCCCGCGCGACATGGACGACTGCTGGTCAGACATGACTCACTCCCTTCCTACGTGTTCCTCCCTGCGTCCCACCACGGAGTGGTGGATGACCCAGGCGCCGACCGCGCACCCGATGTGGGCGGCGATGACCGGACACTTGGCCCGCAGCACGAAGAAGACCGAGCGGTTGACATCGGCCAGTGTTTCGTAATTGCCCTGTCCTTTGGCGATGACCAGGTCTGCCCGGTCGAAAAGCCGCCGGAAATCCCAGGATGCTTCCTCCAGAACTGTACCAGGCAGGTCGGAACCGCTGGTCATAACTGTGACGACCCCCGGCAAACCGGCCGCGGCCGCGTCCTCATATGTTGCGTCATTCAGAATGGGGTCGGATCTGACGGCCATCGTGGTCTTCTCCGGACCCAGCAACTCAATCAGGATGCGATCGAAGACAATCTCACCGGCATTGTCCGCCAGGTAGAGAATATGTTCGGCCTGCGTCGCGGCCACATGCAGGGCTCTGACAGCATCGCCGGCAATAGGTGCTGCGAGCGCCTCATCGATGGCGCCCAGGACACCGTCCTCATTCAGGTTAGGCAGGGCGCCGGCGTCGATGATGTTGCCGGCGATGGCCAAACGAACCGCGGTCTCGAATGGATCCGCTGACACTGCAACCCGTCGTCGCAACTCGGGGAACAGCTCCATCGCCAGGCGGGTGTACTTGTCTTTGAACGCACGATACGGATCGCGGCAACCGGTCTCCTGCCTGATGATCGCGTGGATATCTCCGGCCATTACCGGGGGTGGCATCCGCAGATCCATTTCGCTGACGCGACGCAGAGCCTGGCGCATGATCGTGTCACGCTTCGACGGGATCTTGGTGGCAAGGCAGACGGCCTCCCACGACTGTCGAATCAGGCATGGCCAACATTCCAACGCCGTATTCATCTCTTACATCCAGTGCCCGTCCACGTCGGGTTTGTCCACGACCTCGAGTTTCCCGGCCTGATAGGTGGCGAGTGCTTCCTGCACGGCGCCCGATGCGCCGACGCAAACCTTGATTCCCGCGGCTCGTAGTGCTTCAAGAGCCTTCGGACCCACATGGCCGGTAATGACCACCTCCGGCCCGAGCCGGGCGACATTCTGCGCCGCCTGAATCCCCGCCCCCTGAGCCGCGTTCTTGTTCTGCTCGTTAGAGTGCGCCGTGAATTCACCCGTTTCGGTGTCGTAGAGAATAAAACAGCTCGCGCGTCCGAAGCGCGGGTCGACGTTCGCCGTCAGACTGCCTGCTTGAGCGGTGATCACGGCTTTCATTCAGTCGCCTCCTGGCTCGTGCTCATACCTGTCGGATCTGTTCCTCCGGCTCGCCGCCGCTGCCGACCCTGCCCGGGACCAAGGCCACATCCTCGCCCTCGCCCTCGCCCGCGTCCTCCTCGGCGACAACCGGGCATGAGGAACCGCTGCCCCTGTAGACGATTGGCCTTGTATGCCCCCAGGATTTCATCCGCCTGTCCTGTCAGCCATGGAATCACAGTGATGCCCTGCGCGGTGATGAGTGTGAACAGGGGCTGGGAGATACCGCCGCAGATCAAGACGCTCACCCCCAACTGTGAGAGGCGGCGCGCCAACTGCGGCGCTATCTCTCCGGCGATCGGCTCCTCCATCCGGGCGATTTCGCTCTGGTCCTCATACTCAACGATCAGAAGACGGGTCGCCACATCCATGACGGGCGACAGTCGGTCTCTCCAGATGGGCATGGCCAGTCTCATCGTACACTCCGCAGCTCCCTACAGCAGAGGGCGTACCGAATCCTGCGCCACCCTGGCACAAACGTCTAAGATCTTGTAAGGCAGGATAATAGCAGGAGGATCAAGCGGCCCAGCGAGCGTTCAGTTGCCCAGCGGGGTCGCATTATGCGACCCCTGGCACAGAGCCGAGTCGCAACCTGCTACTCGCCTTATGTGTCGGACGGACTGTTTTTTGGCGGGATGTCGATCTGCAGGCTCGTGATCTTGCGGAAAAGTGTGCTCTTGTGGATGCCCAATTCTCTGGCGGCGGCGAGGCGGTTCCCCTCGTGGCGGCGGAGAGCATCCATGATGAAGATTCTCTCCATCTCCCTCAGCGAGGTCACTGATCCACGCGCGTCAGGTCCCGCCTCCTGGGTCCCGGCCAGTTTCTCGGGCAGGTGCCGGCGGTCGATCACGCCGCGTGAGCAGAGTACGAACGCGTGCTCGATGATGTTCTCGAGTTCGCGGATGTTGCCGGGGTAATCGTGCGCCACGAGCACGCCCATGACATCCTGGGTCACACCGGTGACGCTCCTGTTCAGGAGACGATTGAAACGGGCGATGAAGTTCTCGACCAACAGGGGAATGTCTTCTTTCCGTTCGCGCAGCGGCGGGAGAAAGAGGCGCACGACGTTGATCCGGTAGTACAGGTCACGACGGAACGTGCGCTCTTCGATCAGACGCTCCAGATCATGATTGGTGGCGGAGACAATCCGAACGTCCGCAGTGACCGACGCGCTCGCGCCCAGAGGTTCGTAGGTCTTGGTCTGCAGCACGCGCAGCAGTCGCACCTGCATGGCCGGAGAGATGTCCCCGATCTCATCGAGAAACAGGGTCCCCCCTTCAGCGAGAGCCAGGCGCCCCGGTTTGTCTTTCTTGGCATCGGTGAAGGCGCCGGCGCAATAGCCGAAGAGTTCGGACTCCAAGAGCGTTTCCGGCAACGCGCCGCAGTTGACCGCAACGAAAGGTCCTGACTTGCGCGGGCCGAGGTTGTGGATCGCCCGGGCCACCAGTTCCTTGCCGGTCCCGCTTTCCCCCTCAATCAGAACGGCACTCGTCGAACCGGCGACTTCCGGAATGATATCAAAGAGTTGCTGCATCTTGTGGTTGCGGCTGAAGATGTCGGCGAAGACGTAGCGTCCTTCAAGCTCCTTGCGCAGACCCTCGATCTCGGAAAGATCCCGAAACGTCTCGACGCCGCCGATGATCTGTCCATTCTCATCCTCGAGCAGTGCGGTGGAAATACTGACCGGCACCTGCCGCCCCTCGGCATTGAGGATGTAAATTTCTTTGTTGATCAGCGACTTGCCGGACTGCAGCGTCTGATTGAGCGCGCACTCCGTCTCGCAGATGCTGGTGCGAAAGACATCGCAGCACCGCTGCCCGATCGCCTCCACGCGGGTGATCCCGGTAATTGTCTCAGCGGCGCGGTTGAACGAGGTGATCGTCCACTCGCGGTCAACGGTAAACACACCGTCCGCGATCGAATCCAGGATGATGTCGCGTGCCGCCTGTTCTTTCTTGTCAACCATGTCGTCCAGTTATCTCCTGGTCCTCATCGATATACGTTGATATACATCGGTCGAGAGCCAAACACCATCGAAGATTGTCAGAAGATTGCCGCAATGCAATTGGCACGAGCGACGTTGCGGTCACGGACACCCGGCACGTAGTGACTCGCCCGACACTCCCCCACCCGTAGGAGAGCGGCGAGAATCTGTTCCGTTACCGCCGCACAAACGTGAATGTCCCGACCGGGCGGATTTCGCCCTGGACGAGGGCCGGATACCCTTCGATCCGGGCGATCGGTTCGGGCGGATCGGTCACTGCGTTGGCCGATGTATAGTCCTCGCCGTCGTCGGTGCCCGCGTCATAGAGGAATAGATCGACCGTGTGGCTGTCGATCCAGGCGCCGTTCTGCCCGAGGTTGAGCCCATTGACGCCGACGAACCAGTCGGGGCTGGGCGCGATCATCGACACAAGGGTGACGAGCGGATGGTCGCCGTTCACCGCGATGGCCATCGAGACGGTGCCGGGCGATGTCCCGATACCGCCGCCAAGGAGTGAGAATTCGGCGGTGCCGGCGTCGATTGCGTCTGCCACCTCGTCCAGCAACACGCCCGGATTTCCCCCCTCGGCTACGTTCTTGATGCCGGTCGTCGCCAGCTCCCCGACCGACCAGAAACTGACCGCGGCGCTATGCGTCGCTCCAGCTAGACTCGAGAAATGTGGATTCCCCGGGAAATTCTCGGGATGCGTCGTTGCGCTCCAGGTGGCAGTAAAGGTTAGATCGTAAATCGCCTCACCCACGGGCAGCATCGCGTTCATGCTCTTCTCGTCGGTGCAGCCGGCGCTGAGCGCGAGACCCCCGACGATCAACAGGATTCCGGCAATTCTCATGATATGATCTCCATTCTTCAACGTTCCCCGTCCGCGCTGGGTCCATCCCCGGCGCCGATACGTGCGCCGATCACAAGCATA
>DATKYL010000157.1:0-6952 GCA_035528515.1 Acidobacteriota bacterium
CGAGGATCAGGGCGGGCATGATTTTCCAGGACGGGATCGCCATCGGGAAATTCCACGGGGTGATCATGCCGCAGACACCCAGCGGCTGGCGGATCGACATCTGGAACTTGTTGCGCATCTCCGACGGGGTGGTCTGTCCGAACTGGCGGCGTCCTTCGCCGGCCATGTAGTAGGACATGTCGATCGCTTCCTGCACGTCGCCGCGCGTTTCCCTGAGGACCTTGCCCATCTCGCGGGTCATGTCGCGGGCGTAGGCTTCCTTCTGGCCGATCAGGCGTTCCCCGACCTTGAAGAGGATCTCCGCCCGCTTCGGGGCGGGTACCAGCCGCCAGCTCCGGAAGGCCTCGGCGGCGGCGGCGACCGCCAGATTGACATCGCGGAAATTGGATTTTTGGAAGATCCCGACCAGTTCGCGCTTGTCGGCCGGGTTCCGGTTCTCGAAGGTCTCGCCTGTTTTCGAGGCGATCCACTTGCCGCCGATGAAATTCTTGTATTCGGTTGCGCCACCGCGTCGGGATGTGCTCCCGGATGGCTTTGTCTTCTTTGCGGGCATTCTCACACTCCTCGTCCGTCGTTGAGCTTCCCTGCACCCCCGAATGGAGAAGTCTACCATGCGGACGGTGCCCAGTAAAGGGCAATCCGACTCCTGTTGTCAGATTCGGCCGCGCTACGGGACCTGCTGGGTCGTGTCGGGTGGAGGGATACGGCGGCGATATACGCAGTACTCTCTTGCGGGGGGCTCGCCGAAGGCGCGGACGAGTTCATACCGTGCCTTAAACGCCGTCTCCTCGACGAAATCGCTCATGCCGCTCTGGGGGATGGCGACGACCCAGTCCGGGTCGCTGTCGCGAATCAACCCAAAGTAGTCGCCGCGCCGGTTGTAGGCGGCTGCCTGTGGCGTGATCAGGCCGTCGCGATCGATAAACCGCAGGCCGCTGTAGTAGGACATATACCCGATGTCCTCGCCGGCTACAACATCGTGCGGGTTGGCCTGCGCCTTCAGATACCGGCCGATCGCCATGTACTTCTGCTCAAACACCTGCCGTTCGAGTCGATACCCGCGGACCGTACGCACATTCGCAAGCAGGAGAGCGACGGCGGCGACGGCGAGAAGCCACCAATACCGATGTCCGGCAAGGTAGTCGGCCCGAGACCGATGATCGCGGAGCCACAGAATCACCGCCGCGGCACCGAGCAGGTAGAGGGGGTAGATCGGTGCCGGGTACCAGAGAAAGATGAACGTTCGGCTCAACGTGAAACCGGCCAGCAGCAGCAGCATCCAGAGGAGTTCAAACCGCCCGGCCCGTTGTCGTACCGCCAACTGCCAAGCGCCCAGCAGAGCCAGGACAAGGAGAACAATCCCGAAGGGGTTGTGGAGGGCCAGAAGGAAGATCAGTTTGCCGTACATGGGCCGGCTCGCGTAGATGCTGTAGAGCGCCAGCTTCCCGGCAATCGAGTTGGGTACCGGGCTGCCGAAATACGCCGTCGCGAAGACTACCCAAGGGAGCAGGATGCCGACGCTGAGCGCCAGATATCGCGGTATGCGTCGCGGGTCTGCCACTCCCTCGGCGATCAGGAGCATCAGGAGCAATAGCAGTCCCTCGGGACGCACCAGCGCCGCGAGGGCGGCCAGTCCGACCGCGGCCGAGGGACGTGAGACCACGCGGCAGTACAGTGCCCCCATTGCCAGCATCGTAAAGAGCGCCGTTTCCATTCCGCCGGTGTCGGTCCCGAGGAGACGTGGAAAGAGCAGATAAAGGATCCACGGGAGCAGCGCGAAACGGCCGAAGTTCCAACGCCGTGCGAACGCGTACACGATCACCCCGGTGACGCTGGCGCAGACGACCCCTATCCCCACCCCGGAGACCGTCGGTGGCACGCCAAGGACCGCCAGCGCCGCCAGAATCAGTGTGAAGAGAGGAGTCGTGGTGCCAAGGACCTGCTCACCGGGATTGAAGACGAATCCCGCCCCCGCGGCAATGTTATCCGCATAACGGAAGGTGATGAACGCGTCGTCGAAGATGAAGCCGGTGAGGGCGTGAAAGCCGAGCCTGACAGCCACGGTCAGGAGGAAGACGGCGATGTAGACCGAGCGGCTGTTATCCGGCTGGGACAAGGGTGGTGCCGGGGACATCGCTTCGCTCCCTCAGACCTGCCGATCGAGCCAGCGGCGTTTCGAGAACCACCACGCGAAGATCATGGCGCTGACGCCGTCGGCGATACCGAACGCGCACCATACGCCGGTGGGGCCCAGGGCCAGCGGAAAGGCAAAAAGCCAGATCACGGGGATGAGAATGACCCAGGAGTGGATCATGCCGATCACCATCGGCGGCACGGTATCGCCCGCCCCCGTGAAGGCACCTTCAAACATGATGAACAGACCGACGAAGGGCAGGATAAACGCATGAATTCTGAAAAACGTCAGCCCGAGTTCTTCATATGGCGGGCCGCTGAAGAAGACACGGGTGAGTGACCCGGCCAGAAGAAAGATGGCCGTCCCGCCGATGATTGTGACGAGTGTGCCCATGCCGACGGCTTTGCGAGCGGTCAGCCAGGCCAGTGCCTTGTTTCGCGCACCAAGAGCATGGCCGATCAGCGGCGACATGCCCATTTCCAGCCCGACCACCATCAGGATCCCCAACTCGATGACCCGGGCACCGGCGCCGTAGACCGCAATCACCGGCGCGCCCAGAGACGCGATCATGGGCATGATGGCCATCCGCCCCAGCGAAAAGGAAATCGATCCGATACCCGCGGGAATGCCGATTCTGAGCATCTGCCACATGGTGGAGACATGCGCGCGGCGGAGCGTGCTCCAGCTCAGACGCACCCGGAACGCTCCCGCGAAGAACATGACCAGGCTCGCGATGATCGTGATCGCAAAACCGACCAGCGAGGCCCAGGCGGCACCGTCGACGCCCAGCCCGAGACCGTAACCGCCCAGTGGAAAGATGAAGAATGGATCGAGAACGGCATTGAGCACGGTCGAGGCGATCATCAGTATCATCGCGTAGCGCGGCTGACCGATCCCCCGCAGCGCGGTATAGACCGTCCAACAGGGGAAGTTGAAGACCAGCCCCAAAAACATGATCCGGCCGTACCCGATGCTGTAATCGAGAATCTGTTCCCGAGCACCGAGGAGTTTCATGATCCAGGGGGTTAGGAGGAAACCAACGACGCTGAACGCTGCCGCCAGGACAATCTTCAGGAAGAACGCCTCGGCGATGGCCACCTCGGTCTTCGGGATATCGTGTTCGCCGAAGCGCCGGGAGATGATGGCGACCGACCCGGTCCCGGCGATCATGTTCATCGAGCTGATCACCCAATAGAAGGCCGAGAAGATCGTCAACGCTGCGACCGCATCGGGCCCGATGCGCGACACCCAGTACATGTCGGCGATGGTGTAAAGATTGACCGCGCCGAAACCGATCATCGACGGATAACCCATGCGCCAGATCGCCCGGTAGATATCTCGGGAGGTCTTCGGCGCGTACGGCGCCGGTGGGTCCGGGTCCACCGCGGTGGCCGGCACAAACGAGCCGGAGGATGGGCTGTCGTCGGTGCACATGGTGGTCAGACAATGGGCAATATCATGCCATCTTCGGCAATCACTATTCCCGCCGTGGTGTATTTGGGAGCGGCGGCCACGACACCGGGATCGAAATCATCGGCGATGTGGGTCAGGATAATGCGTTTGATGTCTCGTGCCGCCGCCCAGGCCCATAGCTCGTCGGTATCGATGTGGGTGGTCTCCACCAACAGCCAGTCGATCGGGCGTGGCACCTGGTCCAGATCGCTGAGGGCGCCGATGTCGGCGGAGTAGAGAATCGTCCGCCCCGCCACCGCGATGTGAAATGCGAAGCACTCGCCGCGATTGGGATAACCGTGTTCGGCGGCAACGCGAGCGTGCGGCGCGAGGTGCGAGGTCGGGTAGGGTGTCACGGTGAAATCAGCGGACGCGCAGCTCCCCCCTGCCGCGAGAGCGTTGTACTGAACAGCGAACGGCAGTCGTTCCGGAAACAGATAGCCGAAACTGAAGATCGCCTGTAGCGGCTCGATTGCTTCAGACGGGCAGTGAATCGTCAAGGAGCTGCGGGTCTCGGTCTGATAGCGCAACTGGACGAAATACGACAGCCCGCCGACATGATCGGCATGAGTGTGCGAGATGAAAATATCGCTGACCCAATCCGGCTCGTAACCGGCGGCCAGGAAGCGCGTTGCCGCGCCGTCGCCGCAATCGATCAGAACGCCACGTTCGCCGAGGTCGAGCAGGTATGCCGACGGGGAACGTTGCGCAGAGCCGGAACCCGAGGATGAACCGAGGATGACCAGTTTCGGTGTCTGCATTTCCGGCATTGCGTTCGTCACCTCCGGCGCGGCGGCACCGTGCATCAGGGTTCAGGCCGCCAGCGTCTTGCGGATCACCTCTGCGGCAACTTCGATCGCGTCGTCGTCAACGTCACGATTCGCCACGGCGCGGAGCCGTCCCGGGCCGAACGGTACGATCAGGACACCCTGCTCTTTCATGCGGGCGAGAGCTTTCTCGGTGTCGATCTTGCGTTCGGAGACGTCGATGACGACGATGTTGGTCGGCGGCGGATCGGGAATCAGTCGCACGCCGGGGACCCTGGCGATCTGTTCGGCTAAGCGCCGCGCGCGACGGTGATCTTCACCCAGTTTGGGCAGTTGATGGTCGATCGCCCAGATCGCCGCCGCCGCGATGATGCCAACCTGCCGCATCCCGCCCCCGAACATCTTACGTGTGCGTCGTGCCCGGGTTACAAACTCGCGCGTCCCCAGAATGGCCGATCCGATCGGCGCGCCGAGTCCCTTGGAGAAACAGACCGAGACCGAATCGAAACCGACCACCCAGTCCGCCAGCGGCACGCCGGTCGCCGCATGGGCGTTCCAGATGCGCGCGCCGTCGAGGTGACATTTGACATTGTGTTTCGCGCCGATGGCGGCGATCCGGCGCATGATCGCAAGCGGTACGATCACCCCGCCGTGACGGTTGTGCGTGTTTTCGACACTGATGATTCCGGTCTCCGGTGAGTGGATGTTCACCGGACGGATCGCGGCCTCGATCAGGTCAGGATCAGGGACGCCGCCGTTGGATGGGATCGGGCGCATCAGCAAACGCGACAGCGCCGCCGGAGCGGCGACCTCGTACCAGTCGATGTGGGCGTTGTCGTCGCAGATCAACTCGTAACCCGGCTTGCTGTGCGTGTACAGGCAAACCTGGTTGCCCATACTCCCCGACGGGACGAACAAGGCCGCCTCGACGCCGAACATCCCGGCGACCTTCGCTTGGAGTTCGTTCACGGTCGGGTCGTCTTCAAAGACGTCATCGCCGACCGGGGCCTTCATCATCGCCTCCCGCATCTCTGGGGTGGGGCGGGTGACGGTATCGGAGCGCAGATCGATGGTTTTCATGGTCTACCTCTCCCCTTTCCGGGGTGTGTGAATTCGGAATATAGGGGTGCGGAGGCGGGGCGTCACGTCCGGAGAACAGGCCTCTGGCAGGATGTCGGGCAAGGAAATGTCATTCGGACCGGAGGGGCGGCACGCCGTGTCGCCCGTTCCCGCCAGAGGAATCGTGACCGCGCGGGCGACCTGCCTCATCTCGGTAGGTGAAATCTACCCAAGCACGGGAGCAGTGTCGTAAGGGCAGAAACAGCAGATTCCTCGGTCCCCTCGGAATGACTCCCATTTGTCATACAGCAGCAAACAAGTCAATGAGTCATCCCGAACGGAGTGAGGGATCTGCTTTTCGCCGGTGACAGCGTAGAGGCTGACATCTCACATTCTGCCCGTGTGGCCGTGATCTCTGATCACGGTCCCGCGAAGCGGGACAACGACCGAGGCCGCGGACGCAAGCGAGAGTTTGATCGGGAACGTTATAGTGGTCAGGTGACGGCTCTGGCAAGCCGCGATCGGAGATCACGGCCACACAGCACGATCACGGGCACGGTGCGCAGAACTCCGCTGCCGGGTCACCGCTCCGGAAGGCCACGTTCACAAAATGGACAACGTCGAGAACATTGGTGAAGCCTGAGCAATCGACATCGGTCGCCTCGAGATCAGAACATTGCGGGTACGGATCAGGCTCAGCTACGCCGTTGCGGAACGCCACATCGACCGCGTGGACTACATCGAGCACATCCGTCTGGCCATCGCACGCCGGATCGGCGAAACACTTACAGTAGCACAGCACCGGCGGAACGCAGTGGCCCGCACTGTCGCAACCCTGACAGAATGGGTCAGGGAAGACCCGGAACACGTCCACGCCATTCACTGTCGCCCACTCCCGTGCGCCGTTCTGGTCCAAGTCGACATCCCGCCATAGGGGAAGCGCTTCGTATACACCGTAGTCCCAACTGCAGCCAGGAACAAAGTCGCTGGAATCCTCGTCCCATCCCCAGGTCCTGCTCGGAACCGGATAGAACGTTGTCGCCAGCTCGTCCAGCCCGTCGCAGTCGGTATCGGCCGCCCAACATGGATGGATCCCTATCGCAGCGGTAGAATACTGGAAGACACGAACCACATCGAACGCGTTGTCCCCTGTCGGCTCTAATAGCTGGTAGTGGAAGCCGACGTCATACCCCGAGTGACCCAGCAGAGCGTGGAGCATTCCACCGGGCTTGGGGTGGCAGGCGACGGCTCTGTAGTTCATGCTACCTAACGAATCCCCCACCAAGCCGATGTACACCAACGTGCTCTCCTGCCACTCATACAGCCGGTACCCATAGTCGAACGTACCCGAGATAAACTCCATGCGACCATCCCGGTCGAAGTCCCCCACCGCCGGATACCCAATCGCCCCGTACGGTGGCTCCAAATCGACGATCTTCTCATAGCTGTCGGACACCGGATTGTAGTCGATGATCACCACCCGCGCGTCCAGACCAAGACTGACTGGTGTAACGTAAACCTCCAGCTGCGGATCGTCGTC
>DATKYL010000158.1:0-16666 GCA_035528515.1 Acidobacteriota bacterium
GACTCAGCTACTTCGGTGAACTCGGCTTCGCCCTTCCGTTGGGATCCTGGGTCTTCGGCGCCGCAGGCACCGCCTTCATCGCCGGCGAATACAACCCTTACGATACGGAACTGTCGTACAGACCCGGATCGCGCTTCATCGGCACGGTGGGTCTGGAACGGGACTGGGAGCAGCACCATTTCTTCGCCGCCGACGCCATCGTGGTGGTGTCAGCCGACGACGAAGCCGATGGGACGCCGGTCTTCCGCGACGGCACCCAGATCGATCTGCGTCTGTCCGGGCGTCTGGCAATCGGCAAGGGATCGATCGAGGCCGGCGCGCGCTATATCCTGCGCGGCGAGGATCGTGGTCCGAGCGACGACCACACCATTCTGATCCGTGACGCACGTAACAACAACGGCGATGACCTCCGTCTTCACATCTCCCCCCGCATCCCCTTCGCCACGGGCGCGGCGGTGTGGTTGACGTATGATGCGAAGATCCTGAAGGCCAATGGGTACGATACGACGGACGCGCTGTTCGAGGACGCCGCACGCATCCAGGGCGTCGGGGGCGGCCTCGACCTCCGGCTCAGCGAGGCTGCCGTGGTCCGCCTCGGGTTCCGCGCCTGGCGCGGTTCCTCCGACGGAGCCTACGGATGGGAACCGTTCGATCTGACAGGCTATGAGATTATCGAACACCTGACTCTCACGTTCTGATGTCGCAGTCCTCCGGCACACACCACACGATGTCTCATCTCGTGCGCGCGACCACGGCACTGGTTGCCGTCGCCCTTCTGTGCGCAACCGCGATTCCGGCCTGGGCCGACTCCACGGCGGTTCCGAGCGTCGCCCCGGCATCCTTCCCCCCAACCCCTTCGCCGGTGACCCTCCTGCCGGGTTTCGCTCTGATTTCGGGGTGGGAAGAAGCCCAAAGAGGTGGAGCGTCCGCTCTCAGTCCCGCTTGGGTGCCGGCCGCCCGTGCCGCGGCCGCATTCTGCCGTTACTACGGTCTCCCCTTCGAAACCGACCGCGTCAGACAGGCCAACCTCTCGCCGCTGGAGTGGCCGCACGTTTTCGCGGATGAACGGGTGACCGCTCGCCGCCAACGGGCCGATACCGAGGCACTTCTCGCGGTCTGCGGTCTTGCGTTTTATCCGGTTGTCACGCTGGACACTCGTGAGGCCACCGATTCTATACTGATGGTCCTGGCGGCCGGCCTGCCGGTCCTGTTCAATACGCCCGGCACGCAGATCGTATACGGATACGACCGACGGGAGCCCGATCAGTGGTGGTGGATGCAGGGCCCGGACGGTGCGGAGATCGTGTATGAGTCCGAGCGGAGCGCCCGCTACGTATTCTGGGACGATGATCCGGTCGCCAATCTCTTCTGGGTGGTAACCGGCCCCGCCCCGTCGGCATCTCCCAGTGGCAGCCCCCGTGACGCCGACAACAGGCTTCTGCGGACCGTCAGTCAATCGGTGGCGGGCGATCCCGAACGCGGAATCGAGCCGTATCCCCTCTCGATGCGCCGGGTGATTGATCGTCTCGACGCGTCCGATACGCTACCCGCGCTCGCACACCCGATCGACTCGCTGGATCCGATCGGGGCCGGCCGCGTACTCAACGCGCGCCTGCGGCTTACGCAGAGCCTCGAACGTCTGGTCCCGATGGCAACCGACTCCGCGTTGTCGGCACCATTGCGTCTGGCACAGTACTTCTACCACAACAGCACCGGTGCCTTGGAGGAACTGCGCGACGTGTTCTATGCCGACCCCAACGGGCTCGGGCGCCCGGCGGCGCTACGCGCCAATTGGACCGACCGCAGCCGCCGCGCGGAGGCGGCTCGTCTCCTCCAGGATGCCTTGCGCTGGGAACGTGATGCGCTCACCGAGGTCAACCGCGCCCTCGCCGCTCACGATCATCTGAAATCGGACTAATGCGGAGATGCCGAGACCTGGGCGCGCGCCGGACGCCGCGCGGCGGGATCCTAAGGCTCCGCTCCTTCGAGGATGACCGTCGCCGCCGCGTGGGTGCGATCGTGCGTCAGGCTTACGGCCGCGTGCGCGACGCCGCGGCGATCAGCCAGCAGGGCTGCGTTCCCGGAGAAGCGTAGAGAGGGTGCCCCGCTTGGGGCCCGCGTAACCTCAATGTCGTGATAAGAGATTCCCCCCGGCCAACCGCGTCCCAGTGCCTTCATGGCGGCCTCTTTCGCCGCGAAACGGGCGGCCAGCGACTGGGCCGGTCGGGGACGCGACTGGCAGTACTCCCATTCGGCGACCGTGTAGACGCGGCGGGCCAGACGCGGTCCGTACCGGGCCGCCGCTCGCGCGATGCGATCGATTTCGATGCGATCGATTCCCAATCCTACGATCATCGGGCCTCATGTGTGATGCGGCATCGTGGCAACATCCCTACCGCCGTGCCGTGCCTAAGGAAGGACACCGATTCGGCGCAGGCAACAGCTCACAGGATCCCGATCCGGCGGTGTCTTTCACGAGCAGATCGTCGTAGCGGCTGAACAGCCGGTCGTAGGACGGCTTGAAGAAGATGTACAGCGGTCGGGATCGTCCGGGGTGGAACGCATACGTGCGCCCGACGTCTTCCTCTCGGATCGGATTCCAGAGAAGTGTGTCGGCACGTCCGTCGTAGGCGGTCAGAATGACCCGGCCCCAGGGATCGTCGAAAGCCGGCTCGACCGGGCTGGGCTCCATTTGGAAGGCATCCGCCCGTAGCGGGCAGAGCTTGAGAATCTTGAGGTGCAGAAGGGCGGTGTCGAGCGGCACGGTCCCGTCCACCCCGGAGCGGGAAAGACGCCAGATCCGATCCGTACCGCGTTCGACGGTGGTCTCGACATTCCCCTCCGTCCACTGAATGCGGCTGACCTCGCTGGAATCGAGGTCGAACACCCGCTTGTCCAGCCAGTCGGACGGTACGCGGCGGAACAGCTTGAGCAAGTCGCCGCGGGCCTCGTAGACCGAGTCGGAATCCATGCGGCGGACATATGTGTGGCCGATGCCGGGCGCGCGCTTGCCGACGACGATCTGCGACACGGGTTTACCCCGCTCGAAGAACTGGAGGATAGCTCCGTCGGCGCTGTCGATCTTGAACAGGTCGTGTTTCGACGCCTTCGTGGCGATCACATTTTCCAACACCATCTCGTTGGTGGCGTCAAACATCTGCGCCATCATCGCCGGATCGGTCGGCGCCGACCAACCCGGATAGTGCACCTGCCAGACGCCGCCGACCCGGGCCAAGTGTGTCCAGGTCGCGTACTTGAAAGCGATCGAGTCAACCCGCGTCGAGTCGACTTTGAAGAACTCGCGGTGTTCGGGACTGGAGAGTTGTCCCTTCTCGGTAATGTCAAGAACGTACCATCCGCCGAGAAGTGCGACGGCGAGAATGATGAGATAGAGAGTGCTTCGTTTCATGGTACGGGTGTCCGCTGTTCGGGCACTATCATCAGGACCGCTTCGTGCGGCGCCGCACCTGCCAGCGCCAGACGCCGAGCAGAACGATCAGAACCGACGGCCCGAAGATGTTGGCGTACTTGATCAGCCGCCGCTGACCGTCCGACACCTCGGCCAGGGGCCGCGACGTCACTTCGCGCGACCGGATAGTGATCAGACTCTCATCCTGCGTCAGCCAGTCCACGATGTTCATGAAGAATGTCAGGTTCGAGCCGCCGCGGATGCCCTGATCCGAGCAGAAGTCGGCATCCCCCATGACCACCAGTCGTCCGGGCATGCCGGCCGGCATCGGGTCCGGCAGGGAAGCCCGATCGACCGCCGGGTCGACCGGAGGTCCGCCGGGAAAAGCACTGCGAAAGACGCCGGTGATCGCCGCACCGAGAACCTGGGGCGGCTGATCGAAATCTTCGGGTACGGACTCCTGCATCAGCGAGATGTAGTACGGGGCGCGCCGGATTCCCGAGCGCTCCGATGACCAGCATAGAGGTTGCAGCGCAAGACCCAGCGAATCGGCCAGCGTCGAATCGACCGGACTGATGAACAGGAAACTGACGACCTCCAGGTCCTTGCTCACCAGATTGTCGGGGTTGAAGGTCCGCACTTCGGGCATGTAGGGAAACTGCACCAGGTTCTGAAACCGAATGAAACCCTGCTGCTGCGTTACCGCGATCTGGCTGCACTGCGCGTCGATGATCAGATTCTCGTTAACTCTGATGCCGTAATGCGCGAGGAATTCACCCCAGTTCAACGAGCGATTCGTCGCGGTCTGTTCTTGCAGGTCGGCCGCCACCGGATCGTAGCATACCGCCAGCTTCCCGTTGCGCATCAGAAACTGGTCGATCGCATACTGATCCCACGCCGGGATCGAGTCGGTGGGGCCGACGATCACGAGGGTGGAGATAGTCTCGTCGATCAGGTTGCCGGGCGACAACGTAATCGTCCGGACATAATACAACTGTTCGAGCGCCTGCCGCACTGTCTGCAAGTTTGTGTACAGCCCGGACTCGCCGTGTCCGGAAAGAAAACCGACGGTCGGCAGCTCCACGGTCGTCACCTTGCGAATCGCGCTGGACAGCTCGTATTCGAGATTGCGCGTCGATTGGACGACCGGTATAACCTCGCGTCTGTCCTCATAGAGGAAGACGAGGCCCATGTAGACTTTCTTCAGTTCGACTTTGTCTTTTTCGAGGACTTGGATCTGCATCGGCGGAATGCCGAGCCCCATCGCCTCCTCCTCGCGGTCGGTCTGGATCGGATCGATGAACTCGAACCGCACCCGGTCGCCCGAATACGCCCGGTACTCGTAGAGCTGGTCTTTAAGATAGCGCGCGTTGGCGTTGTACGGGGCGGGCAGGTCTTCGGAGAAATACAGCTTGATGATGACCGGATCGTCCAGCGATCCCGCCAGACGCTTCGAGGCCTCCGACAACGAATAGAGCCTCGCATCGGTCAGGTCGAAACGCGTGAAAAAGAACAGGCCGAGCAGATTGACCGCCACGACCACCGCGATGAGAAACGGCACCGCCGTTAACGAACTCAGACTCTTGCGCAGGCTCTTCTGCAACGTTCCTCTGCTCCTCAGGCTCGTGCGTCAGCGCCAGCGGCGCGACTCCATTGTACGCATCGCCAGAAACAAAAAGACCACGATCATCGACAGATAGTAGATCAGATCACGCGTATCGACCACGCCGCGCGCGATGTTCTCGAAATGATAACTCACTGACAAGTATTCAAGGACCGTGGCGACCGGCCCCGGGAAAAACACCAATACCTTGTCGAGCATAAAGAAAACGAAGATGAGCATGAATCCGCTGATGAACGCGACGATCTGATTCTGGGTGAGCCCCGAGGTAAACAGGCCGATGGCCAGGTACCCCGCCCCCATCAGGAACAGGCCCAGGTATCCCCCGACCAGCGCGCCACCGTCCGGATCACCCAGCCAGGCCAGTGTCATCGGGTAGGCGAAACTCAGCACGAGAGCCGAGGCCAAGAGACCCAGCGTGGCCAGATACTTGCCGAGGATGATCTCGGCGTCACGCACGGGCAGCGTGACCAGAAGCTCCAGCGTCCCACTTTTCTTCTCTTCCGAGATCAGGCGCATCGTGATAGCGGGAATGAAAAACAGGTAGGCGATGGGAATGATGGAGCTGAAGAGATCGCGCATATCCGCCTGCCCGACCAGAAAGAGACCCGCGGCGAAGAACCAGCCGCAGATCAGGAGAAACAGGGTGAGAATGACGTAGGCGACCGGCGAGTTGAAGAAACTCCGCAACTCCTTCTGAGCGAATGTCAGTGCATTGGCAAACATAGAGCCGGTGATCCCCAGTCGACGCCTATTTCATCTCGTCGGCGGTCAGTTGACGGAAGATGTCCTCGAAGCGCACCACCTCGCGCCTCAACTCGAGCAGTGTCCAGCCGTTGTCGCGCACGAGATTGAAGACCGGTTCGCGCAGATCTTTACCGGACGCCGATTCGATCACGAAGCGGCCCGCGACGTCGTCCCCGGAGCCATCGCTGGGAGCCGCCACCCGCACCGCACCGCTCAGAGCCTCGAGTGAGGCACGCACCGCGTCGGCGGGCCCTCTGATCTCCACGAACAGGCGATCACGTCCGCTGGCCGCCGCGCGGAGCGAATCCGGGGTGCCGTCGGCGGCGATCTTCCCGCGATTGATGATCAGTACGCGGTCGCAGGCGACCTCCACCTCGCTCAGGATGTGGGTGCAGAGAATGAGTGTCTTGGCCCGACCCAGTTCCTTGATCAGCGCGCGAATCTCGACGATCTGGTTCGGATCGAGACCGACGGTGGGCTCATCCAGGATCAGAATATCCGGATCGTGGACCATCGCCTGTGCCAGTCCCACCCGCTGCCGATACCCCTTCGACAGCTCCCCGATGTCTTTCTTCAGGACCTCGCTGAGCCCGCACATTTCGACCATGCGACGGTTGCGGGGGGTGTGCTCCG
Source organism: Acidobacteriota bacterium (assembly GCA_035528515.1). Classification (GTDB taxonomy): domain Bacteria; phylum Zixibacteria; class MSB-5A5; order WJJR01; family WJJR01; genus DATKYL01. Next base: position 6,411 of record DATKYL010000158.1, read on the forward strand.
AACTGGGGACTCCCCGCAGCCGCTGGCAGAATGTCAGGTATTCCAGCGGATTCATATCGTGGTAGAGGGGGTTATTCTCGGGCAGATACCCGATCTTCCGCCGGACTTCCAAGGACTGCTCGACGACGTCGAGGTTGTCGACTAAGACCTGACCGTCGGTCGGGGGCATAAACCCCGTGATGACCTTCATCGTCGTGGTCTTGCCGGCACCGTTGGGCCCTAAGAAACCCAGGACTTCACCGGTGTTGACGGTGAAACTCACCGAGACGACCGCCTTCGTGGGTCCGTAGTTTCTTGTTAAGTTCTTGACTTCGATCATATTACAAGAACCGGGCGGTCACGGGTCGAGGCCGGGACCGGGTATATGAAGTCTGATTTTAGGGATTAGACCGCGAAAATCAAGCGCTTTCTGGATTCCTGGCCGCACATGTGGTCGGTGTGCGCACTCCTCCTTTCGATCCCCGGGGCAAATGAGGCCGCTGACTGGCGCCGGGATAGATTGTACTGGCCTAGGTCGGACCGGTTCCACGAAATTAGCAGAGAATGGGAGGACCAAATGGTGCGAAGCGCATGTCGAGCCGCGATCGTTCTGATCCTGACCGCGATCTTTGCAGGTTGCGCGTCGACCGGTCAGCGCGCCCCTCGCGGCGATGCCGGTCAGGACGCCGCAGCGACCGAGACGCCGGCGGAAACGATCTCCGCCGGCATGACCAAGTCCGAGGTTCGGAGACTGTGGGGCGAGCCGAGAGACATCTCTCCCAGGCAGGGCGAGCCTGAAATCGAGATCTGGACCTATGAATTCAAGAAGGCGATGGCCGGCGCTCAGAGCAGCGCGGGGGCGCGAGCGGTCGTTCAGCGGACGATCTACCGGTTGACGTTTACGGGAGAGACGCTCGAGAGCATCGACGAATCCGCATTTTAGAGGCGACAGCAGGCGGGGGCTCGCGAACCTTCGGCAGGTGGCAGACTACTCGGACAGTCCTTCTATCCGCCAGCGCCATTCGACCGCCAACTCCTGATAAACGGGCGTGCAAGCGTAGGCGAGCGCTACGTCGACGCTCGCCAGGGCGGCAGATTTCGGGTTCGCCACATTCGGATTCCCAACGAGCTTGTAGTAGTACTCCGCCCGATTGAGATGAATGAAGAACTGGAGCACGGAATCGGCGGAGTCGACGTGCGATTCCAACCAGGATAAATCCGCGTCGGCAACAGGAAACAACTCCGAGAGATGATCGGCGGCTTCCGTGGCTGCGGTGGCCCGCAGCGTTCGCAGTACCGGGTTGGTCGAGTCCCGATCCAGGGCCGCGGAAATCTCGGCAAATCCGTCACGCGCTTCAGTGAACGGTGACTTGGTGAAGGGGTTCAGGGTGCGGAGCACGTTGCCTCCGGTTGAGCGGTGGCTGACCCGGATCATCCGCAGCGACCCGGCATACGCTTGCAGGAGGGGCGGCCGGTCCGCCTTCGGGAAGTACTGTGCGAGGAGCTTCTCGGCCCGTTCACGCATGATCTTGTCTTTGTGAAAAGCGAGATTGTGCATGATGATGATGCGGTCCACGAGAGTCCAAGGCTCGGAATGATGCTCCAACGAATCCAGCCTGGCACGGGCCTCCGCCCGAAAGACGAAGGAGGGCGCCGGATCGCAGGCCTGGACCGATACGGCCGGAAGCAGAAAAGCGACAACCGGGATCAGCCGGCTGATCGCCGTACGGCACGTGTCGGACAGCGTGACGATTGTCATACCATTACCGCTGAAGTTCGGCAACACCGCCGGGATCAGGCGGTGATACCTCAATCCCCCCAGCGCGCCCGGAATCCCCGGACGTCGATGTGCACAAACGGTCCATGTCGCTCCGTCTTCCGATAGCGGGCCAGACCACCCACAAAGGGATCGTAGACAGGCGTCCCGTACATCGCATCAATAATATCATAGAGGACGGCCGCGTCTTTCCAGTTAATGCGTCGGTCTCCGTTGAGATCGTCCATCACGCCGTCCCTGGGATTCTCATCGACGAAAATGTCCGCTGCATCACCCCATTGATGGCGACTGTACTTCACATTCCCGATCGCGGCGTTGTAGTAGGGAGTACGGTAGCCACTCATCACATGAAAGCCTCCGCAGCGAATGCCTTCTTCATTGACTCGGCGCAAAATGAGTTCGAGCTTCAGGAGAAGCTCTTCCTGGATCACCACGTATCGGGGATATCCCCCCTCCTGCTTGCAAACGAACTGGCCCAGCCGGAAATGCGGCGACAGTCTCGTGTTCTCATTCTGCCGTGTGACCTCGACGAAACCGACGGGCGGCTTGTAGTTGGTCATTCCCTTGTAGGCGGTCTGCGGGTACCGTCCGATCCGATAGCCGTTGAGTTTTCCTTCCCTCACCTGCGATCGCGGGACCATGACGAAGACACGGAAGAGCATGGAGTCAACCGGATCCGACCGGTGCAGCGTCAGCCGGCTGGAGCCCTTCTCCTGCGGCGCGGACCAGACCCAGGAGTAGGGAGATCGGCGCATGACGCGTCCCTGGGTTGCCGCGCAGACGTACGCCCCGGTGCGGTCCGCTGTATCGATCTCCACGACCAGCTCCTCGCCGGGTGAGACAAAGACGCCCAACACCCGGTATGGACAGGCGAATGACTTCATGTGCGCCGTAAAGCCCGCCAACCCGGAGTCGAAATCATCAGCCCCGACACGTCCCTGCAGACCAGCGAGGACAACCAAGACACAGAGAGAACCTCTCAACAGTCGCATATCGCGTCTACGGAACCATTTTCCCCGTACGACCATGCCCCCTCAACCTCCGGAGCCGGAGGACGGGCGCGGTGGTGCCTCACGAAAGGCATCCCGTAAAGGACCGTCGCGTCCGTAGATGTCGTTGCGGAAATGAACAACACCCTCATCGTCGACCCATGCAGTCCAATACAAGAGGTGTACCGGGATCGGTTCGGGAAGGCGCACTGTTCGGTCGGCGTCGCTCTTCAGCGCGGCGACAAGGGCATCGCGCGACCATCGGGGGTCCCCCCGCAGCACATACTCGGCCAGATCGAGCGACCGCTCGACCCGGATGCAGCCGCTGCTGAATCCCCGCTCTTCATCGGCGAACTGCTCCGGCTTCGGGGTGTCGTGGAGGTAGATATTGAATTCATTGGGAAACATGAATTTGATCCGCCCAAGTGCGTTCAGGGGACCGGGGTCCTGGCGCAACCAGTAGGGGAAGTTCCTCTGGGAGACCTGCGACCAGTCGATGGACGATGGGTCCACGATGCGCGGTGCTCCCTGCCATCCCTGCATGATGTGAATACGCTGGGCCGCCAGATACCCGGGGTCCTTGCGAACCTTGGGGACAATATCCTGGATGGTGATGTTATGAGGGACGTTCCAGTAAGGATTCAGAACGAGGTAGGTCATCCGGTCACTAAATACCGGTGTCCGACGGTACGGTTTCCCGACGATCACACGCATCTGCATGACAGTCTTGCCGGCCTCAACGACATCGGTCTCGAACGCAGCGATGTTGACCAGGATGTGTCGTTGTCCAAGATCCTGCGGCAGCCACCGCCACCTTTCCATGTTCAGGGCGACCTGCTCAGCCCGCTGAGCCGCCGGGACATTCAGCGCGACGACGGTTTTCGGCCCCACTACACCGTCATCCTTTAACCCGTGTCGCTTCTGAAAACGCATGACGGCCTGCTGCAGGCCTTCATCGTAGACCGGGTCCGCTGTTGCCGGGACGGCAGTGTCGAGACCGTCGCTCTGTGCGAGGCGTTGCCGGAGAGCAGGGACGCGGGGATCGCTGTCGCCGGGGTGAATGAGCGATCCTTCCGGCACTTCGCCCCAGCCGCCGGCAGCGGCGATTTCACGGTACTTGCGCAACGCGCGACGGAGAAGAGCGTATTCCCGCTGCACCGGCGTGAGCCCTCGCAGATGCGTCCCGATCCGTCCGTCGGCCACCGCCTTCTCGAGTTCGCTAACGAGGTCTACCTCGCGCGCCTTGGCGTGCCATTCCGCATCGATCGTGCGCGGGTTGACGCGCCCTCCGACCAGATGGGCGCCATAGGTCAGGAAGGCATCGGTCAGGAGCATCTCCAAGTCCACGAGGGACGCCGTGTCCAATCCGTTCCAACGATCTGCCGGTCTTAGCGCCGCCACGTGCAGAGCACGGATGGATTCGAGGTGATAGTCGACGGACCGCAAGCCCTCGTCCTCGGCGCGGCCGAGGGCCTCCATCAACGAGTCGACCGCCGCAGACGGTCTGCCGTTGGTGATCCAGACCGGTTCAAAAGCACGCCTCTCGTAGAACATCGGCAGGGCGTCGGCCGCATAGATGAGCTGCCCGTCTGCCGCGATCTGTCGCGCGGCTCCGGAGGCTTCGATTCGGCGTCGGATGCGATCTCCCAGCGAGAGAAGCGTTCCGGCAGCATCGATCGGGGCGGTCGTGCCGAGCACTACCACGCCGAGGAGAGCGCTCATCACCCGGACCTTCAGAAGACCGTGATCGCGGGATCTTGTCTCCGGCCCTCCTCTCGTCATCCGAGTAGCGGATTGCATCGCGTGCCTCACATCCGAAAATGAAAAGGGGCGGGGCGTCACGGCCCCACCCCTATTTTCGCTAATCCCGATATCGGCGCTATTGCGAGAACCCGAGAACGTCAATGGTGACGCGGCGGTTCTTCGAGCGGCCTTCATCCGAGTCGTTCGACGCGATCGGTGCGTCCTCACCGAACGTCCGGAGCGCCAGCCGACCCAGCGCGATATTGTGACGGCTGATGAGATACTGCCGGGCGGCATCGGCGCGCTTCTGGCCGAGAACGATATTGTAGTCGCTCGTACCCTTGCCGTCGGTGTGGCCGGCCAACTCGGCGATCAGATCAGGATCCGACTTGAGTTTGTCGGCAACGCGATCGAGCGCCGCGCTCGATTCGGCTTTGACGTCGAACTTGTTGAAATCGAAGTAGATCTCCTCGGTCATGACGATCGTGTAGTCCTTACGGCAGCACTTGAGCGCCTTGTCGGCGGTCATCATCGCATCCTGAGCCAACTCCTCATTGGCGGACATCCGACGCTCGAGATCGGTGACGCGTCCCTCGAGACCGTCAAACTCCACCTGAGTGACCTCGGGCTCGACGTAGACCGGCTGCTTTTCGCCGCTGGTGTCACAGTCCGACGCCGGTCCGCGCCAGGCACAACCCGCAAACAGTGGCGCCAGGATGACCACGAGAGCCCACCCAAGGGCCTTACCTCTGAATATCCGGTTCATTCCTCCTCCTTTCAGGAGCCCTCCACCTTGTGCAATCTTCCGGAGAATCGAGCTGGCCTCAAGAAACGGCGGCAGCAACCCCTCCGGCCATGCCCACCCACTATCCTCTGACACAATCGGCAGGACATCGAAGCCACTGAACTTCCAGCCTGCCAAAAGGTTGCCCCATACTATTCGACCAACGCTTTGCGGTCAAGCAAAATCTGGCTACCAGACACCGCGGTCCGGGGCAGGCGCCGGCTGGCGCAACGGCTCGAAAAACCGGTCTGGAACGGTCAGGTTGTATTCCTGACGGAGAATCTTCCATTGGTGCTCGCCACCGCCGGGAAACCCGGTGATTCGAATCCGCTTCATCTCCCAAAATGGGTACTCTTCGCGGAATTGCCCAAACCAAGTCTGGGCCACCAGGACAGTCTCGCCTTCTTCTTTGGTCTCGGCCCGGATCCACTCAGGCGCTGCCCGTCGTTGCGACCATTTGACGTTCCAGCGCGACGATTTCCAGACAGTCAGGTACTCGCCCTGCTTCACCCCAGGGTCGAGGCCAAGTGCGAGCGTCCGGGTGGTCATGCCCGGACCCCACCCGCCGGAAAACAGATCCCGCCAGTGCCCGGAGAAGAACTCGGCCATCGGTATCTGGTAGTCGGCCAGATTCTCCAGTTGGTCGACGATCAGAGTATCGATCTGATGATCGACGAACCAGAACGAATCCTCGACGATCACCGCAGTAAACGCCGGTAACCCGAAAGGCCCCTCGGCGGTGACACGGAATCGACCCGGCGCCTTATAGGCGATGTCGAGGAAGAAGGTCGCGTGTGGCTCGGTCCCGACCGAACGCCAGCGAACTCGATAGGTCGCCGACTGGGTCATGAGGGAGCGTGTTTCGAGCCGTTCCAGGACCCGGCGGCCGCTACCGTCGTAGGGGGGCCAGGGAGGATGCGAACAACCGAGAGCGATGAACAGGAGAACCGTGACCCAGAGGCCGCCGGTGAATGGCGATGCCGACTGATGCCGTTCGGGCCTCATCATGAAATCCGTCCCGGCCTCAACTGTAGACGAGCGCGATCAGATGTCCGAACGGGAGACCGGAGAGCACATAGGTGAACACAGAGACCGGTGGTCCGAGCAGCATCCAGATCGGCGAGAATGGCAGCATGAACCCGGCGAAGATCAGCACCATCAGCAGCATCGGTCCAATGCGTTCCAGCTGAACGAGGCCGGCCTCCCAGCGCAACGGGGCGATGCCGTAGAGGATCTTCGATCCGTCGAGGGGGGGCAATGGAATCAGATTGAAGAATGCCAGCGAGAGGTTCATGATCACACCAAGCCCGAAGACGCGCCCCAACGACTGCACCAGGGTCGACGCCGCTGGGTGCCCGAAACCGCTGCCGATCAGCATCCGCACCGCGAACCCGCAGGCGATCGCCAATACGAAGTTCGACGCCGGTCCGGCGGCCGAGGTGAGAAACATCCCCCGCCTGGTGTCGGCGAAGTTGCGGGGATCGACCGGCACCGGCTTGGCCCAACCGAAACGGAAATTCGACAAGAACAGCATGAGCGTCCCGAACACATCGAGATGCGCCAGGGGATTGAGCGTCAGGCGTCCCATCAAGCGCGCCGTTGGGTCGCCGAGACGCGCCGCCATCCAGGCGTGAGCAGCTTCGTGGAATGTGAGCGAGAAGAGAAGAACCGGAAGGAAGATCACTACCAGCGCCGGGTTTTCAAGAAGGAGGAATGCGGGGAAAATGCTGATCATGGAAAGAAAACCGGGCATCGTGCACTCCCGACCCAACTGCTACACGGCAGTGATCGACCCCACCCTGACGCATGCTACGCGCAAGGGGCCATTTGCGCGTTGGCCCGGGGGCCGCTACGCATACAACCCCCGTAACTGAATGACCTCGGTGACCCGCCGAATCGCAAGCATAAAGGCAGCCACCCGCAGGGTCGTCTTGTATTCCACCGCCAGGGACAGCACCTCGGCGAAGGCGTGGTTGATGATCAATTCCAGTCGACGGTTGACCTCGTCCTCGTCCCAGAAATACCCCATGCGATTCTGCACCCACTCGAAGTAGGAGACCGTCACGCCGCCCGCATTGCAGAGGATGTCGGGAATCACATGAATCCCCCGATCCGCCAGGACGTGGTCGGCCTTCGGCGTCGTCGGCCCGTTGGCACCCTCGGCGACAAAACGGGCCTTGATCTGCGGCGCAAGGGATCGCGTGATCACGTTTTCCAGTGCGGCGGGTATGAGAACATCGCAGTCGTAGGTCAGTACGTCGGCCGGGTCGATCGGTTCACCGCCGGAGAAGCCAACGACCGTCTTCTTGGCGCGTGCGTGTTCCAAGAGGACCGGCATATCGAACCCGGCGCGATTCGCGATCGCGCCTTCAACGTCGGCAACGGCGACAATACGACAGCCGTCCTCGGCCAGAAGCTTCGCGGCGACGGAGCCGACGTTGCCAAAACCCTGCACGGCGATCCGCAGCCCTTCGAGTGGCACCCCTTCATGAAGCGCCATGGCCCGCACGCAATACTGCACACCGCGTCCGGTGGCTTCGCGCCGGCCCCGTGAGCCACCCATGATGATCGGTTTGCCGGTTACGATCGCCGTCTCTGTACGCCGCTGATGCATGCTGTACGTGTCCATAATCCACGCCATCACCTGCTCATCGGTGTTGACGTCGGGGGCGGGAATGTCACGATCCGGGCCGATGACATCCATCAGCTCCGCAGTGTACCGGCGTGTCAACCGTTCCAGTTCACCGCGCGACATCGTACGCGGATCACAGACAATGCCGCCCTTGGACCCACCGAAGGGGATCCCCACAACCGAGCACTTGAACGTCATCCAGGCGGCCAGCGCCTGGACTTCATCCAAGGTGACATTCGGGTGGTAGCGGATCCCCCCCTTGCCCGGACCGCGCACGATCGAGTGCTGCACCCGGTAGCCCGGGAAGAGCCTCAGCGAACCATCATCCAGCGTCACCGGCAGTTCGAGAATGATCGAACGCCGCGGTTTCTTGATCACTTCCAGGAGCCCGGGATCGATGTTCAGAAGTGCCGCCGCTTCGTCGAACTGCTGCATCGCGCTCTCGAAGGTGGAGACCGGGATATCCGTACTTTTCATCGCCATCGTATCACCTGCCGTCTGTTATGTTTCAATCCGTATCCTGAATGGACACATATGTACTCTTTGATCGCCTGCACTTCTTGCTGCCGAGCCGGTAGGCGGAGACCCAGAGATTGTCGTCGAGATAGAACCGCCAAGGCCGTTCGCTTCCCTCGTTGACGCCGACCCGGCCGCCGGTGGCAATGCGCAGGCCGGCGGGGCGACGCCCGCCGACGAGCATACGCGGTCCGCCGAGCGTGATGTCGTTGTCCGCCCCTGTTATCCCGAGAGCGGCGGTCAGCTTGCCGGGGCCGTTAGACAGATTGAAATCGTTTGGTTCCCGGCCGCGCCGCCGGCACATCCGGGCCAATCCCACGACCGGCTCCAGGGCGCGTATCAGGACCGCCGCCGGGAATCCCTCCACCTCGGTCACGAAGTTGAGCATCCAGTGATTGCCGTAGGTGAAATACACATAGGCGTGTCCCGGCGGACCATACATCACCCGATTGCGCGGGGTCAGCCCCCGATGCGCGTGGCAGGCGGGATCCTCCTCGCCGACATACGCTTCCGCTTCGACGATCAATCCACCGCAGGGCCGGCCTCGTTCAGAAACCAGCAGCGTGCGACCGAGCAGATCGGCGGCAACCGTTAGGGTCGAACGTGCAAAAAACCGGTGTGAGAGAGCCCGCATAATATCAGGACAACGCTACTTCAGGTTACAGCCGGCCGCAAGGGGAGAGCCTCAGACAGTGTCATGCGGCGACGACGATTTGCCATCGCCTTCGGGGGTCGCGCTGAGGTGGAAGTGCGACCAGACGGTCTCGGCGGTCCGTCGGTCGAGCCCGCCGCGTTCAACCAGCTCATCGCGGGACGCCTTGCCGACCGCGGCGACCGACCCGAAGCGTTCGAGAAGCGCCTGGCGCCGGACCGGTCCCACACCACGGATACCGTCCAGCTCCGAGCGAATCACACGTTTTTTGCGGCGGCTCTTCTGAAAAGTCAGGGCGAAACGGTGCGCTTCATCGCGGACCCGTTGCAGGAGGCGGAGAGAGGGGGACGCACGCGGGATCGAGAGGGTGCGTCCGTCACCGTCGACGCTCGACGGCAACACGACCTGCTCCAGACGTTTCGCCAGACCGATCACCGGCAGGTCGCTCACGTTGAGCGCTTCGAGCGCGGCCAGAGCGGCGCGCAATTGCCCCACGCCACCGTCGATCAGAACCAAATCGGGGAACTCCTCCCCCGCTTCGACCAGGTGCCCGAAATAGCGTGAGACGATCTCGCCGATCATGGCAAAGTCATTTTGCCCCACGACAGTCTTGATCTTGAACTTCCGGTAGTTGCGTTTGAGCGGCTGGGCATCTCGGAAGAAGACGAGCGACCCGACCGGATCGGTGGCGCCAAGGTTGGAAACGTCGAAGGCAGCAATCGCCCGCGGCGGGACCGCCAGACGGAGATCGCGCTGCAACTGGTACACGGAATCGGGGATGCGGACCGCCGCCCGCTCTTTCTGCGAAAGCAACTCATTGAGCGAGAGACGTGCATTCGTCAGGGCCATCTCAAGCAGGGCGTACTTCTCACCGCGCTGGGGGAAGACCAGCCGGACCACCCGTCGCCGCTCACCGGAAAGCCATTGGCCGATCAGCTCTTCATCGGAGAAGTGGAAGGGAAGGTAGATCTCGTCGGGGATCGACGGTGAGTTGAGATAATACTGCTTGATAAAGGCCGCGAGAACGTCGGCGTCCGACTCAGACGGATCGGCGGCGAGCTGGTAATCCTGACGTCCGATCAGAAGTCCGTCACGCACCTGCAGCGCGACCGCGGCCACCAACCGTTCGGCCCGCACAAGCGCGAGAATGTCGCGATCGATCACTTCGCCGGCTGAGACTTTCT
>DATKYL010000159.1:0-2350 GCA_035528515.1 Acidobacteriota bacterium
TCTTGTCGTCGTTCCTGCCGCGGTTGCCGGAGATGTAGATGTTGTGAGTCACGGTTCCGAGGACATTCACGCAGGCACTACCGAAGTTCCCGCTGAAGGAGTTGCCCTGGATAACCGCGTCGTCGCTGTCATGCACCGCTATACCGCTGCCAGCACCCACTATTGCGTTCTCCGCTATGATAATGTTTCCGAAGGCTTTCACTCGGTTAGCGGAGGCAATGTCGATCGCGCGGATGAAGTCGAATGCGGTCGTCGAGAAGTTGAACTCGCAATTCGCAACCGTGCAGTCGTCCCCGGTCACGAAGATGCCCTTCACGATTGCCGACACGCCAGCCACGAAGACGCAGTTCTCGATGGAACAGTCGTCTGCGGACATGGCGATAATCGACGTGGTAGCTGAGAGGGTGAATGTCGGGCGGGCGCGGCCGGCACCAAGACCGATGATCTTGACCCCAACAACGTCCACCAGACACCCGGTCGCGCTCGCGATAGTCTCGGCGTGACCTTCCATGACGTAGATTACGTCGCCGCTGGATGCGGCACACATTCCGATAGCCTTGTCGAGTGTGGCGAACGCCCGCTTGGGGCTGCGCCCGCCGTGGTTGTCAGAGCCCAATCCACTGTCCACGAAGAAGACTTTTCCCGTGGACGGCACACCGGCTACGCCAGCACCCGGCAGGACCGGCATCCCCGCACTTGCGAGAACGCTCTTGAAGCTCGTGATTCCGTTTCCCATGTCGTCCTTGTTTCTTTCTCACCGCCCCCGGTAAGGGATGCGGGGGGCGCAGGGATGGAGGCGGTGGGGGTGTCCCCACGCCCTCCCGCAAATCAGACTGCGTCCCTACGCGCCCGCAGAACCGTACACACCACGCCAGTCCGACCACCCCGGTACGAACCGCATGGTTGCCTTGAACAGCGCATTGCCAGTGTCGAAGTCGTCGTCACTGGAGAAGACCGGACGCTCCCGCCAGTACACCTTCATCTGGTGGTCCGACGGAGCCGCCATGAGGAACCAGGCGTCCGCGTCCGTGAGGTAGTCCCACACCTTCACGGTGAGCTTGTTGTGAAGGGGGTTGATCGCGTTCGACGCGTCCTCGGGGTCCTTCGCGGAGCCGACAAGCCTCTCGGCATTGAACTGCTCGCCCGGAGGAACGACGAGGTAGCGCGGCGAGATCGCGAGCTTCGCGCCGGTGTCGTCCAGGAAGCCGCGGAACTCAGTGACCGCATTTTCGAGTGTGGTCAGGTTGAGGTCCACGCCGCTGGACGGCATATTGGCATCGCTCGAACCGTTCAGCAAGGGGTGAGTGGCACTGAACAGTGCAGCCGAGTCTGGACCTGCGTACGTGGTCGAGAACCCGTTGTTGAAGACGTTGGCACACACAGTCTCGAACGTCTTCTTGGCAGAACGGGCGAGCTTCCGTGAAGCCGCCGCCATCTGCTTGTAGAGGTCGTCCGCCCACATGATGCGGGTGACGGCGAAACCCATGCCGTACCCAACGTGGGTGTACGTCTTCTTGTATCCCTGAGAGGGATCGTAGTAGCCGATACCCGCTCCCTCGTCGAGTTCGGGCATCGTTGCGAGTCCCCCGATTGTCAAGTCGTCTTCGGTGTGCTTGCCAGAAGTAAGCACGTTGAAGATGTTCTCAGCCTGGAACGGGGCAAGCTTGAGGTCGGTAGTGAATACCTTGCTCAATCCAGGCTCGATTAATTCCGAAAAAGCACCTGTGGTGTTAGGCATACTCTATCTCCTCTTACGCTTCGCCCGTAGTCTGATACTGAGAGAAGTGCGGGTCGATGGTTACGTGCCATTTGCGACCCGCCCCAGTCACGTCTTCGCTGCCCGCCACGGTGCTCCAACCCACGATTCGCAGGGTCGGCACCGCACACGCCGTATCAATACGGCAATAGCCCGCCGTTGGAATCTCGATGTCGGCGTGTAGATTCATAAACGCGCCCCCGCGACGACTCGTTGTCATCGTCGCTGGCGCGCCAACCGCCTCGAAGACTTCCCCGATTACGAACGGGTGGACTTCGGCGAAGGTCGTCTTCTCGGTGGCGCTCGTCGTTACGTTGTGGAGCACCACCCCATAGAGGGATGTGTCCGCTTCTGCGACTATCCGAACAGAACCGGATGTGGCGGACAGACACACGACTGACCCCTTGTAGAGAGTCTGCGAAATCTTGACAGGGAGTCGTTCGATCTCCGGCTGTCCGCCGCCAAAGTTATACAGCCAGCGGAAACCTCTGTTGATCTCCGCAGCCATTACGATGTCCCGACAGACTGCGTTGTCTGAACCTGGGAGGCGTCAGCGGGGACAGTGACGTGCCACTTACGACCGGCACCAGTCAC
>DATKYL010000160.1:0-3956 GCA_035528515.1 Acidobacteriota bacterium
CGGAAGGTCTTTGAGTTCATCGAGGTCTTCTACAACCGTCAACGCCGTCACTCGAGTTTGGGGGACCAAAGCCCCCTGGACTTCGAGAAAACGGCAACCCACGCTTCTTAACCCGTCCACTTTTTCGGGGGAAGATCAGTCTCATGCAGCCTATCCCACCCCAACTCCCCACCATAAGGTCCTGCTCATCCGTAAAAGCGACTTCCGTCGAGGGTATGTTGAACACGCCCTCTGGCTCTGTCTGACCAGCCCGGTAGATGTGCAGCGAGCCCACCCAGATGACTGCCACACGGGGCGTGAGAGGATCGGCCGTGACAGGGACGAGATCCCAATCCCCGGGTAGAGCGATACTGTCCACGATTGTATCCGCATCCCCGTCGATCATGAGCAGCTTCAGAGGCTCCTCCATGATTTCAACATAGACGCGTGAGCCTGAGACTGGCTTCGGGTCGGTCCCCCGTCTTGAGGTACAGGCCTGTACCAGCCCCAAGAGCACCAGCACAACGATCGCAGTCTTCTGAAGTGTCACGGTCCATGTCCTAGACGTGAGGTCTTGATCCTCAATCAGCCCGCTGACGCCACTGTTGATTACTCCAGATTTCCTCCCGTAAGGAAATGCGGACCAGATGCTGATAACAACACCTCATATACAATTGAGCCGCAGGTTTATTCCGAGATATTCTGGCGGCGTGGCTTAGACTGCGCTGGAGGGGCGGCCCTCTGCCGACTCCCGCCTTCTGCAGGTAGGGTGGGCTCCGCCCACCACGAATTCACGGGAGGGTTGCCCCCGAAAAGGTAGGCGTAGTCCCGCTGCGCGAGGATCTACGACCCACCTCGCGCACGGAGATACTCTCGCCGGAAAGGTGGGCGTAGCCCACCCTACAGGCTCAGTTTCTATTCGTCGTCAGTCGCCGGGGTATCGGTGTCAGTTGGTTGATAGAATGTTGCGACGAATATGAGCAGGTCGTCGACCGTCTTGTCGCCTTCGTGGCCGTCGAGGATAGCGGGTGTGCCGTTAGCGTCTGCGGCGATTACTCCGTTGTGGAAGAGGATCACTGTCGGGACGCCGGGAAGTTCGAAACGCGTGCGGAAATTCTCATTGCCGTTTGTGCCGTCAACCTCGGCGTACGCCCAGCGCAGACCGGGACAGGCATCCGAGTGGGCGGTTTCATAGTAGCCGGGGGCGAAATTGTCGGAGTCGGGACACCAGTACGAGGAGAAGTTGACGATCAGCCACTCGTGCTGAGACAATAGGAAGTCGAGATTGTCTTCGACGTACCGGTCATCGCCCAGAGCAGCGGTGTCGGCGGTCTCTCCCCTGATCGGCACGACCACGGAATCGGCCAGCGAGTTTGTGTACCAGCCGGCGACGGCGGGTGAGGCGGCAGCGAGCAACACGAACAAGGCGCACCCGCCGCATGTCAGCAATGCGCATCTGCGTACCATGTCAGCGTCAATCCTCGGCGAAGCCCTTTTCCTCGGAGCTCTTGCGGGCGGCGGCTTCGGCTTCGGCTTCGGCGAGACGGTTGCGCAGGGTCTGGCGCGATATCCCGAGGAGGCGGGCCGCCTGCACTTGGTTGCCTTTCTCGAACCGGGTCGCGCGGAGGAGCATTTCCTGTTCGAGGGCGGCCAGGATCGGCCGTTCCTGGTCGCGGCGATACTGCGCCGCCAGACGTTCGAAAACCAGATCGAAGAGATTGCGATCCGACAGCGAGAGACGCGAAGTCCGGGGCAGCTCGGGCTCGTCCGCCAGGACGATGGCCTCCGGCAGCAAACTGGGGCCGGTGGTGACGATCAGGGCGCGGTCGACAACGTTTTCCAGCTCCCGCACGTTCCCTCGCCAGGAGTGCACCTTGAGCTTGTCCATCGTCTCCGGAAGGATGATCGGCGGTTCCTTGTTCAGCCGCTTGCTGCCGCGTTCGACGAAGTACCGTGCCAGCAGCGGAATATCATCCCGCCGCTCGACCAACGAGGGCAAATCGATCGTAAAGACATTGAGGCGGAAGTAGAGATCTTCGCGAAAGAGGTTCTTGCGAATGCGGCGTGGGAGATCGCGGTGGGTGGCGGCGATGACGCGCACGTCGACGCGGATCGATTCATGGCCGCCGACCCGTTCGACGACGCCGTCTTGCAGCACGCGCAGGATTTTCGCCTGCGTGGCCATCGACATGTCGCCGATCTCATCGAGAAACAAGGTGCCGCCGTCGGCGCGTTCGAACCGTCCCAGCCGGCGGTGCTCCGCCGAGGTGAAGGCGCCGCGCTCGTGGCCGAACAACTCGCTTTCGAGGAGCCCTTCGGGGATGGCGGCGCAGTTGACGGCGAGGAACGGTTTGTCGGCCCGTCGCGAGTGATGATAAATCGCGCGCGCGACCAGCTCCTTGCCGGTGCCCGAGGCGCCGGTGATGAGGACGTTGGCGTCGGTCTGGGCGACCTGGCCGATCTGCTTGTACACTTCCTGCATCGAGCGGGTGCGCCCGACCAGAGAGTCCTCTTCGGTGGGGGGCAGCGGGGCGTGGTCCGACGGCAGGCCGACCTTGCGCGCCATGAGGCGATGCGCCTCGGCCGCCTGCGCCGCCAGTTGCTGGATGTCCTCGATCTCGAACGGCTTGAGGATAAAGTCATAGGCGCCGCTCTTGACCGCCTCGATGGCGGTGTCGGTGGTGCCGAATGCGGTCATGATGATGACCGGGACTTTGTTGTCGATTTGCTGCAGCCGGGCGAGCACTTCCATACCCGGCATGCCGGGCATGCGCAGATCGAGGAAGACGACCGAATACGATTGCGTCCGCGCCAGGGCCAGAGCCTCTTCGCCGAACGCGGCCTCGTCGATCGTAAAGACCTGGGGATCGAGGATGCGCCGGAACGCGAAACGCAGATTCTGATCGTCGTCAACCACCAATACGCGGTCCATCATTCCCTCCCGGGTCAACCCGCGGCAATGTAATGAAGAAACTGGTCCCGCGCTCCCCGTGTCCCTCGGCGGTGATCGCCCCGTGGTGCTTGTCCACGATGATCCGAGCGATCGGCAGCCCCAGGCCGGTTCCGGTGGCTTTGGTTGAGAAAAAGGGTTCGAACACCTGTTCGGCCAGATCGGGGCTCAGGCTCGGTCCCGAGTTCCAGATCCTGACCGAGACGTTGCCGTTGTCCAGCTCCGTCGTCGTGACCCGGATCTCCCCGTCCTGCGGAGTCGCCTCCAAGGCGTTGAACAGAATGTTGAGAAATGCCTGTCCCAGTTGCGGGCCGTCGGCCCAGACCGGCGGCAGGTGCTGATCGTAGCTTTCCTGCAGCGCGATGCTGCGACTCTGCGCCTGCGGTCGGACCAGCGCCAGGACGCGTTGCATGATGTCGTTGACGTGAATCGTGGCGAATTCGGGTTCGCGGGGCCGGGCGAACTGCAGGAAGCGCAAGACCAGAACCTTGATCTTGTCGATCTCCCCCTGGGCAATGCGCAGGTCCTCACGCACTTCGTCGCCGTCGGCGATCCGCTCGTGCACCGAGTGGATCATGACCTTGATGGTGGTCAGCGGATTATTGACTTCATGCGCGATCGAGGCCGCCATCATCCCAACCGATGCCAGCCGGTCGGCGGTGATGAGCTGTTCGTGCGTGGAGCGCAGTTCCATTTCACGTACTTCCAATTGCCGCATCATCCGGTTGCCCAGAATCGTACTGAGGGCGAAGCCGAAGCCGATCACGACGAGCACCGCGCCCACGATCAGAAAGCGCCACCGGTCGAGCGGGCCGAAGGCCTCCTCGGCGTCGCGCTCGGCCAGCACGCCCCATCCCAACGGTTCGATCCAACTCAAGGCGCCCAGCATCTCTGCGCCGTCGGCGGCGCGATACCGGCGGACGACCGGCCGGCCGATCCGTGCCGCCGCCGCCATGTCGGGCGGGGCACGCTGCTCTTCGCTCTCACCCGCCTGAGTCTGGCAGGCGATCATGTGTCCGGCTGAGTC
>DATKYL010000161.1:0-10638 GCA_035528515.1 Acidobacteriota bacterium
CGTGACGCCGATCGTCTCACCGCGATCGATCCGCGCTGGACCGCGATCGCCGGACAACTGACCGGCGCGCGCGACACGGTCGATGATCTGGTTCGCAGTCTCACGGAGTACCGGCAGTCGCTCGAATTCGACCCCGCCCGCGCCGACCAGATCGAGGCGCGTCAGGCCGAACTGTTCCGTCTCAAACAGAAATACGGCGGCTCGTGCGCGGCAATCCACGAGCGCCTGCGCGAACTCGAAGCCGAACAGAACAGCGCCGGCGACCGCGAACAACGCGCCGCCCGGCTCACTCGCGAGGACGGGGAGAGGGAGAAGTCCCTCGCCGCCGCCGCACGGCAACTCTCGGCCGCACGGCAGAGCACCGCGGTGCGTCTCGCCAAAGCCGTCAACGGCGCACTCGCCGGCCTCGGCATGTCCGGGGCGCGTGTCCGTGTTGACGTCGTCGCCCGAACTGACGGCGGCATCACGGTCGGCAGCGACGACGGCCCGATCCATGTCCACGAAAGCGGTGCCGACGAAGTCCAGTTCACCTTCGAGGCCAACCCCAAGGAGGGATTCAAGCCGCTCCACAAGATCGCCTCGGGTGGTGAGTTGTCCCGCCTGCTGCTGGCTTTCAAGAACGCGATGCCCGCACGGGGTCAGTCGCGGCTATACATATTCGATGAGGTTGACAGCGGCATTGGCGGCCGGACCGCCGCTCTGGTCGCCGAACGGATCGCCGAATTGGCCCGTGGCTCGCAGGTCTTTCTGATCAGCCACCTGCAACAGATGGCGGCTCCCGCCGATCAGCACTGTCTGATCGAGAAACGTACGGTCCGTCAACGCGCCCGGGTCACGCTACGCAATCTCACAGGGGACGAGCGGGTGCAGGAACTGGCACGGATGGTGGCCGGCGATGAAGTGACCGAACGCACCCTCGAATTCGCCTCGGAACTCGCGGGAGGTCGCTCCGCGCGCGGTCAATAGACCCAGAGTCCCCAGCGACCGTCGAGAACGTCCTCTAAAATCGTAATAAGCTCGTCAGGCTCTCTGAAGCCGACACCCCGAACGATCTCCTCGCCCTTGTAATTGAGAATGATGATCGTCGGAACCGCTTGCACACCGTATACGACGCGGGCGATGTACGTGCTCGAGACCGTCGAATCCTGCCAGAAAACGGCTGTATCCACTGTGAAGTCGATTTGAGCGATATTGAACGACTCGCCGAGAATCTGGATGACGTCGGGATCGGTCAGCGTCTCGCGCTTAAGCCTCTGGCAGTAACCGCAACGGGCGTCAAGAACAAATAATAACGAGTAGTCGTGCTTACCCTCCACCGGACGGTAGAGAACCTCGGTCCCCACCCAGTTGAGCGTCGTGTAGATCTCATCCGGCGTATCCGATCCGGTCGGGCAGTCGCCGGAACAGGACAGGAGGAACGGCGTGGAACACAATGCGATAAGCGTCAAGAATCGGATAACACAATCGGATCTTACCATTCGTGGCCGCATACTTGGAATCCCGCTTTCTCCCATGATCCATCTTCCACAATCACAGTCAAGATCGCCACGTTAACGTGCGCTGACAAGCTCGAACGGGACACCCAACCCCGCCCCGGGGGTGATTGACGCAACGGCGGGTAGGGTGGAGGTGCCGGCCCAAGCCGGCGAAATCGCAATGACCGAGCGTGATAACACGAGTACGGTGCTGATCGGACTTCTGGCTGCCAGACCCTACCCGGCCAATCGAGAAACCCTAAGATCCGACTCGGCTGCGGCTTACGGACATCTGCTGCGGTTGATCAACGAACGGATTGACCCGCCGGTGCCGCTGACGACCAAAGACGTTCACATTCGTACTCTCCGGCTGATTTCCGATGAGGTCAACGATCACGGCGGACGGTTTCCGCGCGATGAGCACGAGCATCTTTGCGAACTGTTGATCGATACCCCGGTGTTGATCGGCCACGACCGCAGCGGTCTGCCGGTGGCGCGCAATTTCGCCGCGCGCTGCGTCACAAACGGCGACCGACAGTGGGTCGAGGTCTCGTTCTACTGGCTGCGCGGGCCGTTCGGCGACCGGCTCGCCGCCGACATCGATGGCGGGGTGGTCAAGGAAGGCTCGATCGGGTTTGAATTCCGTCGGCCCGAATGCTCCATCTGCGGCGCCGATATCCGCCGTTGCGAGCACATCCCGCACAACGAGTATGCCGACGCCGACGGGATCACGCGCACCGCTCATTACGCATACCGCGATGTCGTCCGGGTTCTTGAAACGTCCCTCGTCTACCGCGGCGCCACACCGGGCACCCGTTTTGTCGACCACGAGGCGTTCTGCAAGATCGCCGATAACGATGCTGACCAGTCCCACGCCGGAACACCGATTACGCACGCCGTGGTCCTCGGCTGCTACCCGCAGGCCCACGGCGATCACCGCTACCTGATATCGCGCCGCGACCCTGATGATCCCGACGTATGTGATGAGATCGTGATCTGTTCTCCCTCGGTCTTCCATGTGGGTGAGCGCTTGACGCGTCATCAGGGGCAATGGCTGACGACCACTCCCGCACGGGACACGGACGACAACATTCCCAGTTCCTCCCTTCTCCGGACGCCCGCTCCCACGGTCGGCCCCCGCCTTGCGAAAGGCGGGCGGCCGACCCTGTTGCCGGCCTGTCTGAAACGCGTCTTTGGATCGGGAAATCCTGTGGCCTGTCTGCCGTACGGTGAATGGCGTGCCGGACGATAGGGGAGGGACGTTTATGGCCGAAACGCGCGTTTCCCGCCCGCCGCTCGCATGGTGGCGCTGGGTCGGCACGATCCTGATAATGGTGACCGGAGCCCTGACCGCCTACTACACCACGGTCTACGGGATTCGCCTCACCGTCAATGAGAAGGCCGATCGCAGTGCGGTCGAACGCATCGACCATCGTCTGGTCGAAATCGAAACGATCCTGCGCACCAGTGTGGTCCACCGCAGCGATCTGGCAGCCCTGCGTGAAACGGTGGAAACCCGGCTCACGCGTATCGAGACTCTACTCGAAGAGAGGCGGGAGATCCCGTAGAGGGTGATCCCGCCGACACGATGAGAAGGCACAATGCCGCACGATGACAAAGCAGCATCCCCGACCCCGCTCGCGAACACACTGGACAACTGGCAGGTGATCCGGCCCCTGTTGTGCGAACGGATCCGCCGCCGCTGGCACGCGCTTCGTCGGCTCTCAGGTGAGACGAGCGACGGCGCACCGATCGAAGCGCGCCTGGCGCAGATCAGCGACGATGCCGCGGCGCTCTGGCAACTCGCCGAAGAGATCGACCGCGAACTCGATGCCGCCTTCGCACCCCGCGCACGTCGGGTCGCACTTACGGCGGACTCCGGCGCGCGTCCCGCTGACACCGATCCCGCCGCATTCCGGGCACATTGAATACCGACAACCATCCCACCCGCGCTGTGGCGCGGTTTACCGATGACATAGGGGAGGAACGCGATGACGGTTCGCGACCACAATCTCGACTCGGTGGCCGAAGTGTTTGCCACCTTCAAGGTCAAACAGACGGCGGGCACCGATGATCTCACCGATGCCGACATCGGCAAGGCGGTGACGATCACCGCCGACCATGAAACCGGTCCCGGCAGCGACGGCGATGTGCTGCTGGGCAAGCTGATCGATCTCACTTTGCAGGACGGCGACAACGGCAACCGTCTGGCGACGGTGCAGATCGGCGGCATCTGCACGCTGCCGATCACCACGACCTATCCGGTCGTCGGCAACCGGGTCCTCTGCGGCGCCAACGGCACCGTGAAACAGGCTCCGGCGCTGGCCGGTGACGATCCCGCCGGCGGCAACGTTGCCCGCGGCACGGTCCTCGCCGTCAGCGGCACCACCGAGTGTACCCTGCTTCTGAACTAACCCGACAACACCCAACCGTATCCGGCACGTCCCCACCCGGCGGCGTGCACACTCAGGAGAGGTCTGATGGATCTCGATAAATTCTTCGCGGACACACCGCGTGATCTGCTGGACACTGCCGATGCCGAACCGCACGGGACGCCGATCGACCTGGCCCGCGCCCGCGACATCAGCGTCACCCGTGACACCTACCTCGAGGCCGAAGGGCGGAGCATGACGCTCTCGGAGCTGCTCGAAACCGACGATTACGATCCCAGCCCGATCGGTTCGCCGCTCGATGCGTTCGAACGCCAGCTTGCTGCGCGCGGCATCCGGGTCGGTGGTGCGAGTCCGGTTTCGGTCGAGCTGTTCTACCGCGGCGCGCCCGCGCTTTTGCCCGAGTTTATGATGCGGGAAATCCGTCGCGGCATGGCGATGCGTCCCGAGCTGTCAGCGCTGGTCGGTTCGACCTCGCACGTGGCCGGCAATCGCTACACCCCCTTCGACATCAACGCCTCGCCGACCGACACGAGCTGGTCGCTGCGCCCGGTGGGCGACGGCGCCAACGTTCCCGCGGTCGTGGTCACCGAACGGCTGCATTCGATCGACGTGCCCGACTACGGGCTCGCGCTCAAGGCGTCGTACAAGGCGCTCCGTCACCGCACCATGGCACAGTTCAAAGTGCTGCTGTGGTACATCGGCTACCGCATGCAGGTCGACAAACTCGGGCTCCTGGTCGATGTGCTGGTCAACGGTGACGGCAACGACAATCCGGCAAGCGTCCTCGACACCGCGGTCTCCGGCACCGTCGACTACGCCGACCTGGTGATGTTCTGGGCGGAGATGCATCCGTTCGAGATGAACACCATGCTCTGCTCGAAGGACAAGATCAAGACGATCCTCACCATGGCCGAGTTCAAGGATGCCATGGCCGGCTTCCGCTTCCAGCGGACCGGCGAACTGGTCAGTCCGCTCGGCTCCTCGCTGGTCCGGTCCGACGAGGTCGCCACCGACCTGATCATCGGCCTCGACAAACGCTTCGCCGCTGAGGAGGTGATCACGCAGCCGCTCACGGTCGAGTACGACAAGATCATCGAGCAGAAACTCGAGGAGGCGGTCATCTCCGAATCGGTCGCCTACGCCAAGGTCATCCCCGACGCCGTCAAGGTGCTCGACACCGTTTGGTCCTGATCGGACGATTGCATGATCCACACGCTGATTGAGACAACGACCGCCGCGCGGAGCACCGGACTGCCGACGCAGCATAAGCTGTTTCGCGTCCCCTCCGGGCCGTTCGCCGGACGGGTGCTGGCGCTGTTTGCCCGCTCACCGTCCGAGCTGGGCCTGTCGTACGCCGATCCGCCGTTCACGAACTGGCTCGATCCGGGAAGCTTCGTGTCCGAATCCGCCGACCTCTCGTTCGGGGCGGTGATCGACGATGAGGCCAACGTCTATGTCGCCTACACGCAGCAGGCGACCGAGGCGTTGCGCTGCGTCAAACTGACCTTCGCCAACGGCACCTGGGCGACGCAGACCCCGGCCACGGTGTACGATTCCGAGACATCGTCGAACAAGTACGCGAGCATCCTCAAGGACGACTACGGCCGGATCTGGGTCGCCTGGACACGGGACGACAGCGGTATCTATACGCTGCGAACCAAATCATCGGTCGACGACGGCCAGATCTTCGGCGGCGGTCCGACCGAGCCGGGCAGCGATCTTTCCGGGGCAACGACGTCGTGCTACGGTCTCCTGGTCGCCCGAGCCAATCGCATCAACTGCCTCTACACGACCGGGACGACGGCACTGAAGTGGCGGGACCGCGATCTGAACGCCGCCCTCTGGGGTGAGGAGCAGACACTCTACACCGGCACCGGCCTCGGCGCCGACTACGGCGCCGCGGTCTCTGCCGATGCCGGCCTGGGAAGTCTGTTCGCCGCCGACGGCTGTTTGTTTCTCAAGGAGTACGACGGGGCTGTCTGGGGGGCACTGCAGACGGTCAGCAATCAGGCAGCGGCATCACCTTCTTTGCGCTACATCGGGACAGCCCCGTACGCACTCTTTCTCCGTACAATCGGTACGGACCAGGCACAGCTTCTTGAATCGCATCGTGTCGGCGGCGTCTTCTCCATGTCGGCCGCGGCCCTGTCACAATCCGTGCCGTTCGCCACCGTGCTCTGCCACGATGCCGACGCGCCGTCCCCGTACGCCGATCTCACCGCGGCGGCGGCCGATGCGAGCGGGGCCGACGTGCTGCACCCGACATCCGGCGCGCTTCTCGTTGCGGTCGGCGATGCTGTCTACTTCGGCGGCGACGATCGCTTTGCGTTCGTGCGCATTCTGTTGTCGACGCCGGGAACGGTGGGAACGGTCACCTGGTCGTTCTGGAACGGCTCGGAGTGGTCGCTCTTCGTGCCCGATTCGGGCGGGTACTCTTTCGATCAAGCGAACGCAGGGATCCGTCTCTGGCCCGACGGGATCGGCACGCCGTCCAACTGGCAGAAAACGGTCGTTAACGGGGCCAACCGTTTCTGGGTACGCGCCGCGGTCGCTGCCGCGTTCGCGACGGCACCGGTCGGCTCGCAGCTGACCGCAGTGCCGCGGACGACGGATGTCATACCACGGCGATAACCGCCGCCTGACGCGAACACTCATCGCAGGGGAGTCGATACCCGATGGCATTTACCTCACCGGAACTGGTGCGGACCCACCTCGGCGACGTGCGTCTGGCCGAAACCACGGTCGACGACGCTGCGGTCGTGCTCAACGGCACCGAACCGTCGCAGCTCTATCACACCGGTCTGGTCGAGGGTTCGGTGACGGTGAAGGGTCGCCGGGCGGCCGACCCGATTTGCGAGACAGTCACGCTGGCTGACAACTGGGTGGCGCTCACGCACGCTCATATCGTTCCGGCAACGGTCCTCGTCGCGGGCGATTCATCATTGGGGACCGTGTACGTCGAGAACATCGACTTCACCGTCGATTATCGCGGCGGCCGCCTTCGGCGGGTGACCGGCGGGAGCATTGCTTCGGGCCAGACGGTTGTCACCTGGTACGAGCCATATTTCATCTATGGCGAGGGCGACGACTTCGACGTCGATTATCCGGCCGGCTCGCTGACCCGCATATCGACCGGGGCCATTGCCGATGGACAGATGGTCGCGGTCGACTACACGGTCGCACTGGGCGCGGTTCCCGATGGTGTCATCGAGCGCGCGATCACGGAGGCGGAAGAGGCAGTACTCAGCCTGATTGACGCATCGCATCACGACGAGCCGGCGGCGGGAATCGTAATCGGCGAAACCCATTGGGCGGTGGCGGCGGTCTGTCGCATGCGCGCGGCATCGGCGCTGGCCGATACCGGCGTGCCGTCATCGGCGGCACGGGCTGCCGCGCAAACCTGGTTGGAGCTGGCAAGCCAATACGATCACTCCGGACGCGACCGCTTGGCCCGCTACGCGACGCCCGTGGCCCCTTTACGCACCGGTCGATCAAACTGATCCCACACGACAGGTAAGTCATCTTATGAGCGACGCACGCGCACGTCTGACCGCCCGCCGGGCATGGTATGTTCCGTCCGTCTCGATCTGGGGCGATCTGACCGCCGACACGGTCGACACGATCGCCACCGAAATCGACGACAACGCGACCCGCGTCGTCTTCTACCGTTTCGGCCTCGGCGGCGAGGTCCAGGAAATCAACTTCGCGTCGCTGACCGATCATCGGGGCAACGCCCTCCCGGGAACCATCAGCCGTCCGGTGGTCATGGCGGTCCCGAAGAACACCGTCGGCGTCGCGGTGGTCGGCCAACCGACCGACGTCTCCTTTCGTGCCGGGAAGACCGCGATCACACCGGAGGACGGTATCGTCGATCTCTGGATCGTCGAGGCCGGGGCGTAATGGCGTACCACCGACTGCCGGCGCGTCAATGGTATGCGGGAACCTGCTCCCGTGGGTTTCGCCGCCGCGCTGGTGCTTGCACGCCGGCGCAATGAACGGACCTCTGCTGTTATGCGAGACACGCGGGAATTGTCGACCGGCGTTGCGGGTGCGGGGATCGAGTTCGCCTACGCCGCCGATCAGCAGTCCTCGGCCAACGGCAACGGTTCCGCGCACGATCTGCACATGGTGCAGCAGTTGCTCGAACGCTGCTGGCGTGAGATCGACGCATCCGAACTCAACGTCAAACTCACCGACCTGGTCCGCCTCCTCGAACTCAAGGGCAAACTGAGCCCGCAGGCGGACGCTGAACAGACCTTCTGGTCGCTGATCGATCAGATGCGGCGCGACCAACTCGCCGATTTCGGCGACATGCCCTCAACCACCCCGCTGGACCGGGACAACGAAGAGCCATGATAATGCCATCCCCGCGACGTGTGATCGTCCTCGCCGCATGCGCGACACTGCTCCTCCTGAATACTGCTCCCGCCCAGACCGCCGCACCCGAACCGACCGGCCCGCACACCTGGATCGCCAGTGACGGACGTATGCTGCGGGCGATGGGTTCGAACATCCCGATCAACTACCGCCGCGACGACGGCATTTGGGAGCGGATCGATCCGAACTGGGAGCAGTCCGCTCCGTCGGAGTGGCGGGTCGTGAGGGGAGACCATCGCGTCTTCGCATGCGATGATGGTTCCGCGCGCTACGTCATGACCCGCAACGGCGCGCGACACATCCTGGGAACATGCACCGAACGTCTTGTGAAGTTCAACCGCGCCGATTCAACCTGGGACAATCTGGCCGCGGCTTCTCCTGACAGTGCGACCGCCGCAGGGAATCTGCTGACGTTTCACAATATCTTTCCCGGCGTCGACAAGGTCCTGGAGTACGGCCGGGCGCATTACAGCGAGCGGTTCATCTTTCACGAGACGGCGCGCGATTTCGCCGCGACCTGCGGCCCCTGGCTCGGATGCCTGCTCGGTGTCGCCACCCGTCTGGATACCGACTCGCTTGACCTCTCCTGGCGATACGCCCCCGGATCGCTCACTCCGTCCGAATCAGGCTGTCTCACCGACGGCTGGCTCGCGGGTACGATCGGGGACACCACTGTCTTCGCCATGCGCCGGGCCTGGCTCTGGTCGGAGTCCGGACGATCCGACGTGCCGGTGCACAAGTGGCTCGGACACATCGGCGACGGTCTCTGGCTGGTCGAGCTGTTCAGCCCGGTCGCGGCCGCCGACCTCCCGAGCACCGGTGACTGGTGGCACAACGCCACCTTCGGGAAGGATGACACCACCGGGTTCTCAACACTCATCACAATCGAAAACCAGATCATCGGCTTGGTTGCGGCGCCGCCGAGTGATGGAACCGCCGACAGCGTTTCGGTCTATCTGCAGCTGGGGGGATCGTTAGTCATCGCCACCGTCAACTGCGCCCTTTACGATCGCGACAGTGCCGACGCGCTGTTGGATACGACCGACGAACGGACGGTCGCAATCGGCGACCCGGATGATGACACCTGGTACGACTTTGTCTTTGGCGGCGGTGGGCCGTCGTTGTCCGCAGGCCGGCGGTACCTGATCAGTGCCTGGAGCACGGCATCGGCGCTGTACTCCGTGCAGCTTTGGATGAAGGATCCCTCGACCGGCGATCAAGTTGCAGTCGACGCCGAAACCTACGGCGGCTGGCCCGACCCGCTCGCCGCGGTCAACCTCAGCAACCGGTGCGTGGCGATCTACTGCTACTACACCGAAACAGCTCTGAGTCCCGATCCAAGACGCCGCCGCGCGATGTTGGAGGCAAGACGATGATGCGTTCGTTGACAATGAGTGTATTGTGCGCCGCTGTTTGTGTGTCGTCGGCGGCCGCCGGCATCGTCAACAACGACGGTGTGACTCCCGAGGATTCATTGGCGATTGCCTTCCAGTTGCTCGATTCCCTCGGGAACCCGGTGGCCGCCCAGAGCGGCGATTCGGCCTGGCTGTTTGTCTGGTATCCGGGCGGGGAACTGGCCGCGGTCGACTCGGTACGCCTCGTCTCGGACAGCCGGATCTCCGCCCGCCAACTCTCCGCCGGCACTCGGGTGATGGCGTTCTACACCTACCGCAACGCCGTCGCGGACGTCGATGGGGCGGGATGTAACGGCGTCTACAAATGGACTTTCCTGGCTTACGATTCGTCGCTCGCCCTGGCGTCGGCCTACGACGGCGAATTCCAGTTGTACGGGAGCGCAAACTATAGCGCGCTCAGCGACAGCACCGTCAAGTGCAACCCGATCCGCACGCTGGGGGTGGATGCCAGCGGATACATCGGATTGAATTGGGCCGCGATCTCGAACCAGACGGCCAATCAGACATTCACCAACACCGTGATCGCGGAGGTGACCACGGTCAATAACCTGACGGGGAAAGTCGCGCTGGTCGATTCATCTGCGCATGACCTCGCCCGCCTCGGCAACTTCCACGCCGCCGATTCGGCACTGCAATATCAGACCTACGCGCGGATCGACTCGGTCGCCGATACGATCGAAGTTCATGCCCCGCACGGCGACAACTGGGCGGGGATCGCCGAGTACGGCAGCGGCGCGGTGCCGTGCACGATTCAGGTTGTCCGGACCGGCCTCGGCGACACGACCGCTCTTGAGGGTGTCTTTATCCGGGTTTATAACAGCAATGAGACGGCCAGTGCCGCCACCGGCACCAGCGATGCCAACGGCCGCGCGGTCTTCGGACTCGATGTCGATACCTTCCACGTCTACGCCTACCAAGGGGGATACGCGTTCGCGCCCCAGCCCGAGACTGTGATCGTCGGGCCGGAGGGGGTGACTG
>DATKYL010000162.1:0-2351 GCA_035528515.1 Acidobacteriota bacterium
GGTCGGGAATCGCGGTTGGTTGTCTGGTTCGTGTCGCGAGCATCGTATCGCACACACTTCAGCGGCGGGCGGCCACCACCACCAGCGTCAGGTCATCCACCGGCGCATCGGGATCGGCGAATTCGACAAGGGCGGCACGGATCGCCTGGATGATCGCGTCCGGCGACTCGGCCGCGTTTTCGTGCAGGACGTCGATCAGGCGCTGCATTTCGAACATGCTGTCGTCGGCGCCGATCATCTCGGTGACCCCGTCGGTGTACAGGACGATCAGATCGCCGGGATTCAGACTGAACGCCCGTTCGTCGAACCGGGCGTCATTGAACACACCGAGGGCGGTTCCCCCTTCGTGCAGCATTTCAACGGTACCGTCGGCGCGCAGCAGGATGCCCGGGTTGTGTCCGGCGTTGGAGAAGGTGAAGATGCGGTTTTTCGTGTCCAGGATGCCGTAGATAGCGGTCACGAAGCGCGCGTCGTCGTTGCGTTCGCACAACAGGAGGTTCACTTTGCGCATGATGGTGCGCAGCGTGTAGTTGTTGCGGATCTCCGCAATCAGGCTGGCACGAAACGCGGCCATGATCAACGCCGCCGGAATTCCTTTGCCGGCCACGTCGGCGATGGCGATACCGATCTTCTCTTCGTCGACCTGCACAAAATCATAGTAATCGCCGCCGACTTCGGCGGAGGGAACGTTGATGCCGGCGATGGCGAAGCCGGGAACGTCGGGGCTACGCTCGGGGAGGAAGGTCTGCTGGATCCGGCGCGCGACTTCGAGTTCGCCCTTGATATGCCGTTGCTGCAGGAGGGCGGAGTGGGCGCGCGCGCGCTCGATCGCCACACCGGCGTGCTGCGCGAACGCCATCACCAAATCGAGGTCGGCATCGAGGAACGCATTCAATGAATCGCGTTCGAGGTTGAGGATGCCGACCAGTCGTTCCCCGGCGTAGATGGGAGTGACCATCTCCGATCGGGTCTGGTCGCGGGCGGACTGATAACGTCCGTCGGCGGCCACGTCGCCGACGATCAGCGGTTCTCCATGCGCGGCCACCCAGCCCACCAGACCGCGGCGGGCTTTCCGTTCGAGCCGACCCATGCCCGGTGACGAAGGCGTACCGTAGCCCCGATCGATGATGCGATCCACGGCACCTTTATTGTCGACGAGAAAGATGCCGCCGGCGTTGAAGGGCAGGACCCGATGCATCGAGTCGAGAATGGCGTCGAGAACCTCATCGAGACTGAGCGATGACAAGAGCATCCGGCTGGCGTCGAGGAGCGTCTGGTTTTCGAGAGACTGCCGTTCGAACTGGCGGAACAGAATCGCGTTGTCCAGAGCGGCGGTGATCTGCTCGACGAGCGGGATCCAGAGACCGGCGATCCGATCACCGGATCGCTCGGCGCTGGTAAGAACACCGACCGCCCCCATGACGCGCTCATGCGCCACCAGCGGGAGCCAGTTTTCCGTGGTGACCGCCGTCGACACGGCGCCCTGCACGGTCTCGACCACTTTCGCCGGCGGGGCATCGAAGGCTCCGCCGCCACTGCCCCGTTCCTGAAGCCAGGCGATGAACTCTCGCCCGGCCTCGGCGGGCAGATCGTCGGGCGCATCGCGGCGGTGATCCCAAACCTTGAAAATGACCGGATGATGGGTGCGCGGTCGGTGCAGCAGCAGGACGGCCCCTTCCGATCCGGTCAGCCGGGCGATGACCTTGACGACGATTTCGTAGAGTTCGGAGAGGCGCAGTGTACTGTGCATCAGACGCGCCGCACCGATCAGCGATTCGGCTTCGGAGAGCCTGTCGGCCCCCGCATCATCGATCACCGACCGCGTGGCGCCGTCGGAGGCACCGTCATCGATCTTTGGGTGTTTTGTATCCGGCATCGATTCGCTCATTCCAATATGCGGTCAAAAGAAGCTCAGAAAGAAACATACGTGAATCCGACCGCATCAGATGGAGAAAAATGAGGGATGTCGGGACCGGACGTGTGCTTGTGCCACGAACTCACGGAAGGGGATGCGGGTCCTTCGGCTCCGGGGCCGCAGGGGTCTGGCGGTGCAGGCGCAGGAGAGCGACGAGGAGAGCGGCGCCTGCAATCAGACTCCAGTACCAGGACACGAACTCGAGCGGCAGGGCCCAATCTTCCGGACTCTGAAAGGCGAAAACGGCAAGGGCCAATGTGTTGTTGAGAAGGTGAATGAGGATAGCCGGGCGAATCGAACCACTGCGCTCGGTGATATAGCCCAGCAGACATCCGAACGCCCACAGCCCGGGGAAGTTCCAGAGATTGAGATGCAGGAGTGCGAAGAGAAAGCCGGTCCACACGACCGCATGCCGCGGTCCGAATGTGTTTCTCAG
>DATKYL010000163.1:0-4486 GCA_035528515.1 Acidobacteriota bacterium
AGAGTCGCATCGTGATCCTATCCTGAGGCCGGCGGTCCGCTGTCGTTCAATCCGCCGTCACTCGCTGGTCGCCATCGGTTCCCGGCCGAGGCGCCGGGCGATCTGCTCGAGGTTCGAGCGGACATGTGCGTTGCCCGGATAGACAGTGAGTATCTCGCTCCACAACCGTCGGGCCTCAATCAGATCACCGTCACGGAACTTCAACAGAGCGTTACGGTATTTGGTCCAGACCGCCGAGTCGGCCTGCAGATCGGCGAGCGACGTGGACCCCGCGATCCGTCCGGATGCCATCTCCAGATAACGGGTCGCGGTCGTGTCCTCCGGCGCCAGGACCACTGCCTGTTCGAAATCGAGTTGAGCGCCAGCGAAGTCCTCATCGACAAGTTTGGCCAGCCCGGAGCGGACGAGGCGATCCACATCCTCTCGCACCTCGAGGGCGGCAACGGCGCGCCTGAGATCATTGCGGGTGGAGTCTTCCGCGACGACGCGGCGGAAAAGCCTGACCGCCTCACTCCAGCGACTTTCCACGCGTGCCCGTCGTCCCTGGGACTCCCACCGGGTGAGCGCGGCGCGCCGGCGCGCGCGGGCATCCTGCAGCAACGCGAACGCGCGCGGGTCGTTCCAATCGTGGCGGAGGATCTCGGAGAAAAGCCGGATCGCTTCGGTGTAACGTTCCTCGGCCAGCGCCTCCTCCCCCAGGACGCGCAAGTAGCCGACCGCGTTATCACTGGAGAGATGTTCGGCCGACGGTAGTCCCGTCGGGGCCGGCTCGGCCGGGGCATGGTTGGCGGCGGCGACAATCATCGCCAGAACGATCACCAGCCAGCCGAACACCGCGCCGCAACGTCGGGCGGTTCCCGGACACACCACGCTATGTTTGCCCCTCCTCAGGCGGTAAAATGCCCCCGGTCCCACAATGCATCTTTCGCCGGGGCAAGCAAGACAAAAATGCGGCTCGCGTGCTGCGATTCCCGATTCACGCCACTTTGGCCGGCGCGGGATCCGACGCCTGCCGAATGATGTGCGCGCCGATCGCCTCCGGAGCGTGGAGCGTACACTGCGGGAAGGGAATTTCGATGCCCTTCTCATCGAAGGCATACTTCAGACGCCGACGGTATTCGCGTCCCACACTCCATTGCTGGAGAGGCACCGTCTTCATGCGCGCCTTGATCGTCACCTCCGACTCTCCGAAATCATCGACGCCGAGAACCTCGATTTCCTGGAGAATCATCGAACACCACTCCGGCTCGGCCATCATCCCGGCGTGAACTTCCTTCATGACGTCGACGACCGCGTCGGTGTCCTCCCTGTAGGCTACGCCGACGTCGATCACATAGGCCGACCATTTCATCGTCATGTTGGAAAGCGTCGACACCTGACCGTGGGGGAAGATATGAACCACGCCACTCAGATCGCGCAGGGTGATGGTCCGAAACGTGATCGCTTCCACCAGCCCGCCCGTGCCGTTGATGACAGCAACGTCGCCGACACGCACCTGGTTTTCCATGATGAAGAAGAAGCCGGAGATGATGTCGCGTACGAGATTCTGCGCGCCGAAGCCGACGGCCAGGCCGGCGATGCCGGCGCCTGCGAGAATCGGGCCGATATCAACGCCCAGCTCGGTCAGGGAAGTGATAACTACGATCGCCCAGACGACGATCGACGCCAGCGTGCGCAGCAGTCCGGCCAAGGTCCTGACGCGCTTCTGCGTGGCCACGCTGCCGATCTGGTCTTCGGAGTCGGCGTGCCGCGTCAACACCTCTTCGAGCTTCAGCAGCGATCGGCGGATGATGCGCAGGGCGATCCACCCACCTACGGCGATCAGGATGATGTGGCCGAGCGCCAGGGCAATGGAAGTCCCGTACGTGACCGCCAACTCGCCGCATTGTTCCCATGACAATCCAAACATTGCACCCCTCCTTCATGATTCCGTTGTCAGTGCAAGCAAACCATCGCGCGCGGCAATCGAGCGCCCCGGCGCGAGATCAGAAACGAACAGTAATATCTTCGAGCGTAAATCGGGATCGAACCAGCAGCGTGTCGCCGTGGATCGTCCGCGGCTCCGGGTGCGCATAGGGGTCGAGCGAACCCGGGAACCAGTGACCGTCGCCGTTGATGTCGAGGTACCCCGCGAGGGTCCACCGGCCCTCCGGCAGATCGAACGCAAAGCCGCCGGGTGCCGCGAACATCCGCGTCACCGCCAGGGTCCCCTCCAATTGACGCGCCGTGAGACGGCAGGTCGTCGTACCGGCCGCCGGATCGCCGATCGCGATGCGTCCTTCCAGAGAGCCCATGTCGGAACCGGCAATGGGCGTGAAGGACCAACTGAACGACTGCGTCGGCGCCCTGTTCCCCGCCAGATCATAGACTCGGGTCGAATCGAGCTCGACCCGGACCGTCATCTTCTCGGGCCAGGCTTGGTCCGGCGTGAAACGCAACGTCAGTTCATCATCCCAGTACATCTGAGCGGGGATGATCGCTCCCGCGGTATCCGTCGCAGTAAGAGCCATTCCCGCCCGCGCCGTGTCCACCGGTTCGTCGAACTGCAACACCACGGGATCGTGCGGTGTGACACCCTTGCGCATCCCGGGAAGGTGGGTCCAGTCGACTTTCGGACCGATCGTGTCGGCCACAGGTCCAAAGGACACGCGGCAGGACGCATCCGGGCAGAGCGCCCGACCGCGATGATCGCGCAGACCGCTGACGATAATCTGATACGACTGACCGGCGACAAACCCTGTGCTCCGCAGAGCCAGCATCGAGGGACGCCGAAACGCCGGGCGAAGAGCGGAGACCCCAACGGTGTCCGCCGTCGCGGTGTCGACCACCAGAAACACACCCGTGCCCCAGTCAATCGTGTCCACCGGCTGCGAGAAAACGAGCGATAATCCCCCCCACGGCGTCGCCGCGCAATCCGTCAGGCAGAACCCGACAGTGTCGAACACCGCGGTAAAGACCGCAACCGTATCCGACGGCGCCGCTTCCGTAATCAGCGGATCGTGCAACGGAAGACCAAAGGGCTCACCCGCATCCAGCCGGTCGTTACGGTTCTTGTCGGCGAAGGCCAGAAGGAGATATCGGCCCGTTTTCAGGTACGGAAGATCGAACCATCCGGCGATCTCCGTTTCGGTGACTCGTCCCGTCTGCGTCACGTAATCGGGTTCGATCAGCCAGAAGGTATCGGAGACCTGCGCCGCGTCGTAAGCGTGGACATTGAACGTCGGTGCGCTCCCGATACCCTGGTCCGCGGCGGTCACCCGTCCCGCGATGTGACCGGGGTCGATTTGCAGCCCGGTGGAGAAGGCGAAAGTGTGCGCCTTGGCGAAGCCGTTCTTGTGGCGGTCATGCACGCTTGCGCCGATGGTCATGCGGTAGGTCGCGTCCGGACGCAACGAATCGGCCCAGCGCAGACCCACCACCTGGTCCCCCTTCGACCACTTGACCTCAGGCGATCCACCGATCGGCGGTGAGACAAACAGATTGGGCAGGAACGTTGTCCGGTCAATCGGTTCGGAGAACTGGATGGTCACCAATGCCTCGCGGGACACGCGAGTCGCCCCCGCAGCCGGGATCGAGGCTACGACCTCGGGCGGTGTCGTATCGGGCGGTCCGCCTACCGGGCGGCCTTTCTGGGCACACCCGTCGCAAACGGCCACCAGCAGTCCTGCGATGAGACAATACCGCGCCGTCCGCAAGGGCGACGTCAGACGATTCCATCCGCGTGCAATCCACCAGGCCACACGCCAAGCTATTCCGATGATGCGGTTTGGGCAATGAAAACGAGACAGGCGGTGCGGAGGATCGGGGGTGCGGTCCTGGCACGAGCAGGAGATACGACAGGGCATCTCACCGGCTCATTCCAGCAGTTTCCGCTGCAGGTCCTCATTCTCCGGATCAAGTTCGAGGGCCCGGCGCCAGTTCTCGATTGCCTCTTGCTGCCGGCCTCGGGCGGCGAGGATGTCGCCCAGGTGATCGAATATGGTGGCGTCGGACTGAAGGATTTCGAGCGCGCGCCGGATCTGCACCTCGGCTTCATCGTAACGCCCGAGACGATAGAGAATCCAGCCGAAGCTGTCCAGATAGGCCCCGTTGTTCGGATCCTGGTCGAGGGCCCGCTCGATCATTGTCAGCGACTCCTGGAGATGGACACCGCTGTCCGCGTACATGTAGCCGAGGTAGTTGAGGGCGGCGGCATTGGTGGGCTCCCGTGCAAGCAGATCACTGAAAAGTGAGGCGGCTTCGCCGAAGCGGCCCGAACGCTCAAGGGCCGCCGCCAGGGAGAATTGAATTCGTCCGTCGGTCGTGTCGGCCCGCCAGGCCTTGTCCAGCCAGACCGCGGCCGAATCGTACTCGTTGTTACGCGAGAACGCCAACCCCATGAAGTACCAGAACGGCTCCGGGTTGACGATAGCCTGCAGTCCGCGATAGGCGATCGCGAGTGCCGCCGACAGCGAATCCTCCTGCAATAGCACGTTCGCCCAGTGGA
>DATKYL010000164.1:0-8254 GCA_035528515.1 Acidobacteriota bacterium
ATCGCCGGGGGCGGCCCGACGGCCGCCCCCGGCGCACGTCCGGGAACGATCTGATGACAAGGGAACGCGAGCGCAAGGTGGTGACGTGCACCTTCAGCCGTCACGCGGAATTCATCGGCTGGCTGCGAAAGCATGTCGCGGCCGACCGGCTTCTGGCGCGCCGGATCGAATTGCTGCTTCCCGAAACACGGGAGGCGATACCCGCAGCGCTGCCGCGCACGCAGATTCTCGCGACGATCATGTTGTCCCCCGACGACTACGCCCGGGCGCCGCATCTCGAATGGGTGCAGCTCGGATTGGCGGGAGCCGATTCGGCGATGTTCCCCGCCATACGCGAAAGCCGGGTGAAGGTCACGACGGCGGTCGGAACGCACGATGAGACCGTGCCCTACGCCGCGTGGTCTTTCGTCCTCGCCTTCGCCACCGGATTGCACGAAGGGTACCGCCAGAAGTCCGCGCGCATCTGGGACCGTAAAGCGATCGTGCTGCAGCGCCGGCCGCTGTCGGGACAGACGCTTTTGATCGTCGGCACCGGTCGGATCGGCACCGGCATCGCCCGTCTGGGAAAGCAGGCGGGGATGAGAGTCTGGGGCGTGCGGCGACGCAGCGGCCGTTCCCGTCCACCGCACTTCGACCGGATCGTGACGGCGCGGGGTCTGGACGGTGCCCTCGCGCAGGCCGATTACGTCGTGCTGATCGTGCCGGGGGGAGAGGCGACGCACCATCTGATCGGCGCGGCGCAGTTTCGTCGGATGAAACGATCGGCGTACCTGATCAACGTGGCCCGCGGCAGCGTGGTCGACGAGAAGGCGTTGATTGCCGCGCTGCAATCCGGGCGGATCGCCGGGGCGGGCCTCGATGTCTTCGCCGCCGAGCCGTTGCCGGCCGACCATCCGTTCTACACGCTGCCGAACGTGGCGATGACGCCGCACACCTCGGGCGACACCGCCGATTATTCATACCGTGCCGCGGAAGTGTTCCTCATGAATCTGAAACGTTACCTGAGCGGCCGTCCGCTCGTCAACCTCGTGGATAAGCAGCGGGGCTACTGAGCCCTGCCGCAAAGGTGCTATCCTCGTGCTCGGCTTCAACCGGGATTGAGACATATCAACCTTAGGAGTGGAATGACCGAATGACCGGAACAACCGAAAACATGATGCTCCCCGTCGCGGTTGAAGTCACCCGCGGCGACGCGATCGAAAGCGTCCACTGCGGGGTCGCGGTGGCGGTCGATTACACCGGGAAAGTGATAGCCCACTTCGGCGATCCCGAGTACGTGACGTTTTCACGATCCTCGCTGAAGCCCCTTCAGGCGCTGCCGACCGTTATGCGCGGTTTCCCGGAGTGCCTCGGCCTGGAAGACCGCCACCTCGCGGTCATCTGCGGGTCGCATTCCGGCGAGGAATGCCACGTGCAGGCCACCACCGAGATTCTCAACACCATCGGCCGCACCGTCGATGATTTCGGTTGCGGCGTGCATGTGCCGATCATTTTGCGCAACCCCGACGGGCCGATGCCGGACCGTGCGGAGTTCAGCCAAGTGTACAACAACTGTTCGGGCAAGCATGCCGGGATGCTGGCTCTGGCGCAAATGCTCGACTGCCCGCCGGCGGACTACCTGTTGCCGGCGTCGCCGGTCCAGCGACGCATCCGTGAGATCGTGATTGAGATGACCGGTGTTCCCGCCGGTGCGATGTACCTCGGTACCGACGGGTGTTCGGCGCCGAACTATGCGATGCCGATCCGTTGTCTGGCGCACGGGTTCGCCCGTCTGGCGCAGGCCGCCGGTGCGCGTACCGATGCGCACCGCGATGATCTGACGCGCGGGGCGGCGCGGGTGATGGCCGCCATGCGGTCCCACCCGGAGATGGTTTCCGGGACCGGTCGTTTCGATCTGGCTCTGGCGGAGGCGAGCCGCGGCCGCTGTATCGTGAAGGTCGGCGGCGAGGCGATTGAGTGTATCGCGGTTCCCGAGCGCGGCTGGGGCATCGTGGTCAAGGTCGCCGACGGCAACGTCAGGGGACTGGGGCCGTTCGTGGTCGATGTCCTGCGCCAGCTTGACGTGCTGGACGACGCCGCGCTGACCCGACTCGCGCCTCTTGCCCGGCCTGAACTCAAGAATCATCGGGGTATCGTCGTCGGCACGGCGCGCTCCGTCGCGCGTCTGCGGATGAATTGACAAATCGCGCCGGAAAAGGGATTGGTCGTGACCCGCGACGGCGGTATGTTGACATTAGGAACGTGACCAACGGGGAGAGACTAATGACCGCCGATGCTCAGGACAACCGGAACCCTAACCGTACCGGACGCGCACCCGATGTGCATCCGCTGGAGCCGTTCCGGATCAAGGTCGTCGAGCCGATCCGTCTGCTTTCGCGCGGTGAGCGCGAGGAGAGACTCCGTGAGGCCGGGTACAACATATTCAATATCCGCGCCGAGGACGTGATCGTCGATCTGCTCACCGATTCCGGGACATCGGCGATGTCGGACCGCCAGTGGGGCGGCATCATGCGGGGCGACGAATCGTACGCCGGCTGCCGCAATTACGGGCATTTCGTGGACACGGTCCAGCAACTGACCGGCTATCGGCACGTGCTGCCCGTGCACCAGGGACGCGCCGGGGAACATCTCCTGTTCAGTACGATTCTGCAGCCCGGTGATGTGGTCATCTCCAACGCCCACTTCGATACGACGCACGCCAATGTGGTCGACTCCGGCGCCACGCCGATCGATCTGCCCGACCCGAGCTGTGCCGATCTGGACAATCCATATCCGTTCAAAGGGAACATCGACCTCGATCGTCTCGACCAGGTCCTCAGTGACCATCGGGGGCGCGTCAAGTTGTGTATTCTCACGATCACGAGCAATACAGTGGGTGGGCAGCCGGTGTCGCTCGCCAATGCGCGGGCGGCGCGCGAGATCCTCGACCGTCACGGGGTGCCGCTGTTTTTCGATGCGGCGCGTTTTGCCGAGAACGCCTGGTTCGTTTCGCAGCGGGAGGAATCGGAGACGGGGCGGCCGATCCGCGAGATCGCCCGGGCGATGTTCGACTGCGGCGACGGGTGTCTGGTTTCGGCGAAGAAGGACGGGCTGGCGAACATCGGCGGGTTCGTGGCGATGCGCGACGGCGATCTGGCAGAGCGCCTGAAAGAGCGGATGGTGGTCATCGAGGGTTTTCCCACCTATGGCGGTCTGGCGGGACGCGATCTCGAGGCGGTCGCCCGCGGGTTGGAAGAGGTGACCGACGCGGAGTACCTCGCCTATCGTACCGGCCAGGCGGCGTGGCTCGGAGAGCAGTTGGCGGCAGCGGGGGCGCGGATCGTGCGTCCGGTCGGGGGGCACGCGGTGTTCATCGACGCCGGGGCCTTGTACCCGCATATTCCGCCGCAGGAGTTTCCCGGCCAGACCCTGACGGTTGAGTTTTATCGCGAGGGCGGTGTGCGTGTCGTGGAAATCGGTTCATTGATGTTCGGGGCGGCGGACCCGGTGACCGGCACCGTGACCCCGCCCGCGCACGAACTCGTAAGGCTGGCGATCCCGCGCCGGGTCTACACAAGTTCGCATCTTCAGCACGTGATTCATACGTTTGCGTCTCTCTATAGACGGCGAAACACGGGACGGGGCTTTGCCATCGAGTATCAGGCGCGTTTCCTGCGCCACTTCACCGCCCGACTCCGTGAACGCCCGGTGCCCGCGACGGCACCGGTTTAGGTTGTCTCTCATGTTGCATTCACACCCATCACGTTACGGTGACGTCCGGTGCGCGGGCCGATGGACGGCCGGTGTGGTGCTGGCGCTTCTGATTGCGTTGTCGGGCTGCAGTTCGGCGGAGAAGTATAAGAAGGCCGAGGACAAGACCGACGCGGGGCCGCTTCAAGGTGAGCTGGCACTCCAGATACCGGTCGATGCCCAGGACTGGCTGCGTGATCTGACCGGTCGCCTGGAGGCGGCGGAGCTGACCTGCGCCCTGGGAGATACGTCCTCGGCGGTGCGCGTCGCCGATTCCCTCCTCCGGACCGTCGAATCGGTCATCGACACCCTCGACATGGAATCGCCCCTGCAGCGCGCCCTCCTGTTGCTCATAGCCGACGGATACGGCCGGATCATGGCCTGGGAGAGCGCTCCCGAAGTCAAGGCGGCACTCACACAGAGGCACACCGACCTGGCCGTGCGCCTGCAGCACCGTCTCGATTCCCTCAAGCAGGAACGCTGATCGTCGCGACACGGATGTCGGCGACGAGCGGAACGGACTGAACGCTGAGCCGCACGCGGTCAGGGTCTTCACCGAGAGAAAAAGACGACCGGCATGCTCGGTACCTGGATCAACACCGGCACGGTCATTGCCGGATCGCTTATCGGACTGGCGGTCGGCGATCGTCTTCCGGAACGGATCCGACGTTCGATTCTGACGGCGCTGGGCTTGGTCACGCTGGGGATCGGCGTGCAGATGACGCTGCGCGGAACGCGTCTGTTTCTGATCATCGGCTCTTTGATTGCCGGCGGCATTCTCGGTGAGTGGATCGGGATCGAACGGGCGCTGGAACGATTCGCCGCGTGGCTGCAGGCGCGGGTACGGATCGGCGCATCGGGACGATTCGTGCAGGGGTTTGTGACCGCCTCGCTGCTGTTCTGTGTCGGACCGATGACCGTTGTCGGCGCGATCGAAGACGGGGTAACGGGTGATGCTTCGCTGCTCGTGACGAAATCGGTGATGGATGGTCTGGCCGCGATGGCGTTGTCGGCCACGACGGGGATCGGCGTGCTGTTCGCCGCCGGGACGGTCCTGGTAGTGCAGGGGCCGCTGACGTTGTTGGGGGGCGCGCTGTCGTCTCTGACCGAACCCGCGGTGCTCGATCAGTTTTCGGCGGTCGGCGGGCTGATCATCCTCGGGCTCGGAATTCGGCTCCTCGGTCTCAAGGAGATCCCGATCGCCAACTACCTGCCCGCGCTGGTGATCGTTGCCGCGGGCGCCCTCTGGCTGTAATCTCCGGAATCGTACCGCTGGTGCAATGTGTCGGGTGCGGGCGGGCAGGCCCCGCCCGATCGCGTCTGCGGCAACAGCGGGGTTGGAAAGGGCGGACTAAAAGACCGCCAGCGAGGCCGGCACATAGCGCCGCATGTCGCAGAACATGCGATTGGTCATCAGCAACGCGATTTCCTTGATCTGGAACCCGTGCTTCAAGAGAAGCGTGAGCGATGCAAAGTTCTTCCCGTTGAGCCAGATGCGCGGCGTGACATCATAATTGGCGGACAGGAGCCGCAGGCAGTGCGCGAGAATGTCGGCCAGATAGGTGTCGCGCGTCGCCAGGACCGGTGCAATGAACCCGAGGTTGGACAGATAAGCATACCCGATGATGTTATTGCCGGACCGGAACACATACCCGGCATAGTCGTCGTCGGCCAGCCAGTAGCAATGATCCTTGCCGCGGTTGATGCCGCGTATCTCGCGGTCCATGTGATTGAGATCCGACAGCAGCGCGGTCGAATCGATCGGGTGCGCCGTGATGGTGGCGGGCGGTTCCGGGCAATGGATTTCCGTGCAGCGCGGACCCTCCATCAGAATAAGGTGTTTCCGTGGGAACATACCGAGGCGCGTGTTGAGAGCGATCGCCTTCGGGTTGTACGTAAACGTGCACTGCGACGTGATGTGGGCGCCGCGTTTCTGGGCTTCGGTCAGTCCGGTGCGCAGGAGTGCCGTGCCGAGACCACGGTCCTGATACGCCGTATCGACAAACTCATAGGCGACGTGCCACTGGCGGTCGCGCATATGGGACGTGGCGAATCCGACCAGTTTGTCGCCGTCGTAAGCCCCCCACGACAGGTCGGGGTCCTGATCGAAGATGTGTCGCAACAGGGGTGGGGTGGTCTTGACTTTGAGCCCAAGCGGCGCGAGACCCGCCTGGCCGCGAATCTCATCGACCGTCCGGTACATGAGTCGGGCCGCCGGCAAGAGATCGCCGGCTGCCAGCGGGCCGATGCGTGGCTCCGTCTTCACCGATTTCGCGGTGCGCGTTTGACGGGGTCTGGTGGCAGTTGTAGCCATAAGAACCTTTCCTGTTCATCCCCTCGATGAACCACAGAGGCCGGCGATGGAATGCCCGGCCAATCTATCTTTGACTGATGCTCAGGATGCCGAAATCAAGGCCCTGCGTCTCGGTGCTATTTTAACACTCTGAAGCCTGAAGTCAAAGACAAAACGTTTCCTGCACGGCACCGACTGAGCGAAGCGGCATCCTCCTATAGGATACGCGGAACGCGACCGCGGGTTCCCAACGGTGTGCACCCGAGCGCTCCCAGTTCCAATACAAACCCCTCTGCCCGCCTGGCGATGGAGCAGAGGGCTTTTGGATCGGTCGGTTGGTTACGGCCGCTCCAGTTTCAGCACTCCATTATACGCATGGCGCCCCCAGAGTGCAAGGACACAGTGCGATTCTCGGCGCGTACCGTGGCGGCGCCGTCCCGGCCGCGTAGGATGAACGGGAGTCAGGGAATCCCCCTATTTGCTGCTGCCCGGTGAGGCATCTTGCGAACCGGACGCTGTGTCGATATCTTCACCATCTGCGGGCAGGTGCGGCATGGCAGATGGCAACCACACAAAGACTCTGAGCCGGCCGGTCCTGGTTCTGAACAAAAACTACGAGCCGCTGTCGGTCTGTACGACCCGTCGCGCGGTCGTCCTCGTCTATCTGGGCAAGGCCGAGATTGTCGAGGCGTTGGACGCTCAACGGATCCGCGCGACCTGTCGGGATTTTACTGCTCCCTCGGTGGTGCGGCTCGGTATGTACGTCAAGCGTCCGCAGAAGCGGGTCGTTCTGACCCGTCGCAACATCGTCAAGCGCGACGGCCACCGCTGCCAGTATTGCGGGCAATCGCGCACGGCGATGACCGTGGACCATATCGTCCCCCGGAATCGAGGCGGCGATGACTCGTGGGAGAACCTCGTGTGCGCCTGCGTGCACTGCAACAATAGTAAGGGTGACCGCAGCCCCGAGGAGGCCGGCCTGACGCTGCGCCGTCGCCCCCGTCGCCCCAGCCATATCACCTACATCCAGCGCTTTATCGGTCTCGGCGACCAGCGCTGGAAGCAGTACCTTTTCCTGGAATAGCAAGCGCGCCGATCGGCACGCGGTCCTCCGGCAGCGGCGGCCGACCGCGTGTTCGACGTCAAATTTCGATCTGTGCCCCGATCTCCACGACCTGGTCCGGGGGGATGCCGAAGTACGCGGTAGGCCCGACCGTGTTGTGAGAGACGAACGCGAACAGGGATTCGCGCCAGACCGGCATCAGCGGACGCCGGTCGGGCAGCAACCGTTCGCGCCCCAGAATGAACGTCACCTCATCCAGCTCGAAAGCCAATCCCTTCTCGCGCGCGAGTGCAAGGACGTGCGGCACGTTCGGCTCCTCCATGAATCCATAGCGGGCCGTCACGCGGTAGATGACGTCGTCGAGCGGAGTGACCTCGACTTTTTCCTCGCGCGGGACCCGGGGCGTGTCGCCCACCACCACGGTGAGGATGGCGATCTCCGCATGGAGCATTCGGTTGTGCTTGAGGTTGTGCAGCAGGGCGGGTGGGGTGGTATCGGTTCTCCCGGCCAGATAAACCGCCTTGCCGGGAACGCGAATCGGCGGCTGTGCTTTGATGTCCTCGATAAACTGCTCGAGCGGCGGATTGTGTGCATACAGCTTGCCGGCCAGGATCGCTCTCCCTTTGTTCCAGGTACTCATCATCGCGTAGATCACCAGCCCGACGGCGAGCGGAAACCAGGCACCGTGCGTGATCTTGCTGATGTTGGCGCCGAAGAATGACAGATCGGCGATCAGAAAGATCGCCGCCAGGGAACCGGCCTGCAGGCGACTCCAGTGCCAGCGCTCGCGCGCGACGACATAGAAGAGAACGGTCGCGATCGTCATCGTCGTGGTGACCGCTACGCCGTAGGCGGCGGCGAGTTTGCTCGAAGTCTGGAAACCGACAACCAGCGCAAGCGCCGCCAGCATCAGAAACCAGTTCACCTGTGGAATGTAGATCTGCCCCTGTTCCGAGGCGGATGTATGCACCACCCGGAGCCGTGGCAGGTAACCGAGCTGGATCGCCTGTCGGGTGAGGGAGAAGGCGCCCGCGATCACCGCCTGTGAGGCGATAATCGTCGCCGCCGTCGCCAGGATCACGAGCGGGACCAGTGACCAGGCAGGGGCCAAAGCGTAGAACGGGTGATGTGTTTCCTCGGGTCTGGCCAGCAGGAGCGCCCCCTGGCCG
>DATKYL010000165.1:0-3655 GCA_035528515.1 Acidobacteriota bacterium
ACAGATGATCCTGCTTCGACCGCATCAAGCACCCGACCCCGAAGATCGGCTGAGAAGGCTGCGCTCATCCTCTGCCCCTTTGTTGTTTGGGGCGAAGAATCGCATCTCAACCGACAAAAAGGAATCCCTTCAATGA
This sequence comes from Acidobacteriota bacterium, assembly GCA_035528515.1. Lineage (GTDB taxonomy): Bacteria > Zixibacteria > MSB-5A5 > WJJR01 > WJJR01 > DATKYL01. Next base: position 137 of record DATKYL010000165.1, read on the forward strand.
TTCAGGGTTCGCGGATCACGCTATAGAATTTTCCAATCAACAAGAGCCATGCCATGCTTGGACTTGATCCGGGCATCCAGTTCGCGGCTTCCTGAATTGAAAACTGGATTGCAGGGTCAAGCCCGGCAATTACGAAAAGGATGACGACTCCACCCGAATGGAAACTGCTCTAGACGATCAAATCGTCCGCCCATATCGAGAACGCGCTGATCTTCGGGTTTTGTGCCTCAGCGCTCGTGGAGAGCGTCAGCGCGCCATCGGTGACTTCCACAAACGCCTCCAACACAAGCGCGGTCTGCGACCCGACGGTGTCGAAGATGTCGAGATCGTTGAAGATGAGCTGGTCCTCCGCGAAGACATCGAAGACTCGAATTCCGGCACTGGATGCTCCAGACCAGATCTCGGCAAAGTTCAGTTCGACGCGGTAGGTACCGTCCTCGACCGCAACATTGTAGATGAAGCCACCGGATTGCCAAACCTCGGATTGGTAGAGCACGTCGTCTTCAGTGCCGGCGATCGCTGCCGTGGTCTGGAATGTCTTCTTGCCCGCACCTAATGGATCAGCCTGGTAAGTCACGCCAGCGGCGGTGGTGTATGCCGCTCCGCCTGCGTTCACCGCGAACACAAAGGTATCGAAGTTGCCGATATCGTCAAAGCTAAACGTAGTATTCGCCGCCGCGTTCGGATTTCCAGATGCGTCACTGATCGCTCCGCTGGCGACATCGAAGGTTACCAACTCGGTCGTCCAGCCGCCGATCGGGCTGATATTATATGTGGCCGTCGCCGTGAGCCCGTCAGGTGCAAAGTCCAGCGTCGGCGGGGACAGGATTTCGATCGCCGCCGGTCCGGACGTAGTGATCACAAGATCGGCGGTCGAGATCGTGCTGGGATCAAGCCCTGTCTCGTCTTGATAGGTGACCGTGACGAGCAGCGGGTCGTCGGCGACCGCACCGCCGGTGTAAGAGATTGCCACAACCGGTGGCGCGGTGTCCGGCGGCGTCGTGCCAAAACCGCGAATCTCGATGTCGTCCCAATCGGCGGCCAAGATACCCGGCGCCACATCGCGCACCAGCACAGCGTTGACCTTCGCGTTCTGGATCAAGTTATCGAACGAGATATCCAGTACCCCATCGGTCACCAGGGCATTGTAGGAAATTACGGTCTCCGTAAAAGCCGCCCCCGCGGTCTGGTAGATGTCCAAGTTCGCAGCGACCTCAACGCCCTCGATGAACACTCCGAACACCCGCGTGCCGTCTACAAACGCGGGCGGCCATGTCTCGGCGAAATAGAGATCCACCGCGAAGGTCCCGTTGCCGGTGTTGATGGCATAGCCCCAGTTGGCGGCGTTACCCGCATAGCGCTCTTCTGTGTAGAGTTCGTCGAGCGACGAGTTCGTGATGTCGAGGCTCTCGGACCAACTCGCGATCTTGGTATTACCCACGATCGTGACGTTCGCCGCCTGTGTGTCCGGCACGAAGGTAACGCTGGTCCCATCGATTGTCGTCGTGAAGCTCTCGTCGCCGCCAGCGCTGATGGCTGCGATCGTAGCGCCGCCAGACGATTGCGAGCGCGACGAGACGACGCCGACTGCAAAGCCCGTCGGCACCTGGCCGCCACTATCGTCGGGCAACGTCAGTGTGCCTCGAAGTGCCGCAAGCGCGTCACCCTGGAGTGTGACTGCCGCGCCGCTGCCGGAGGTCGCCGCCGCGCCAAGCCGATAGGTCCAGGTCGGCGTCACGCCAGCAGTCGCGATATCGATGTCGAATCCCAGCGTGATCGTATCCAGGGCTCCGGCGCTCGCGAGCGACGGCACCTCGTAGAACGTGATCACCGGCGGCGCTTCGCCGACAAAAGCGAAAGCGAACTGCGAAATCACCTCGAATCCGACCCGGCCGTCGGCAAGCCGGACAAGAGAAACAGAAACGAAGTTTTTCTGGTCTCCGGCGCCCACGAAAATTCCCTGCGACAGTTTTTCGCTGGCTGGGATAGCCGCGATTTCGTCCAGGTAGTTGTCGATCAACGATGTCACGGTAAAGCTTTCAAGCCCCGCACCAGGCGTTACTCCAAGCTGGAAGCCGTTGCGCTGGGTATCGGTCGTCGCATCTCCGGCCTCGACCGATTTGACCTGAAGGACGCCAGGCGCGCCGCCCCAGATGACGTTCTCCTGCTGGTGCAAGGTCTCGGGCAGACCACCCCGGTTGGTCATGACGCCGGTGAAGCCGATATCGCCGCCGTTGAACAGGCCACCGGTCCCATCGAACATGGTCGGCCGGTCGTTCGGGAAGCTTTCGCCGTTGACGAAAGACCACCGCAGGATTCCGTCCGGATTGATCAGATCGGCCAAGCCGTTGTCCGGGTCGGCGGCAAAGGCGTCAATTGTGTCGTCGATTCCGTCAGCATCCCGGTCGTTCGGGTTCGGCAAGACGCCTTGACCCAGATCAGGCGACAGGATGACGATCTGGTCGGCACCGTAGGCGGCGACGAAGATGACGCCGGGATAGGGATCGCTGTCACCCTGAGCTACGACATCAAGCGGGCTCGAGGTCAGCGCGCGCGACTCGACACTCACGACCTCACCATTCGGGCCGATCTCGACCGCATAGATCTTGCCGTCGAAAGAGACGGCGAGGAGGTTGCCATCGAGCCCGCCGCTGGCGGTATATTCCTCAATGCCGTTTGTCGAGCTTACCCAGGTGTAGAGCGCTCCGTTCGCACTGTTGGTGATGCCGGCCACCCGTGCAACCGCCGAGCGCAGCGCCTGGATCTCATCCGTTATCGGGTTTCCGTTACCATCCGTTCCCGTGAGCTGATCAGCATTGACGATCAACGGCGCGAGATCGACCGAGCCGACGGTCGAGGGTGCGAGTACCCCGCCGACGATGTTTAACGGCGTCCCGGCTGGTACACCCCAATTATTGCTGCCGCTGGCATAAAGATAGAAACCGGCATCCGCTCCATAGGCCCGATATAGATTGGGATGTCCGGCATAGTAGATTTGGCTATTTGCCAGGGCGATGTTGTCATCAACGCGGTGCAGCGCGTCGCCATTGTTGACCAGGCCGGCCTCGTTCGAAATATTTACGCCAAGCCCGTTGTCGGCGATCCCGTCACCGTTGGTATCGACCAGGAGATTGCCCTGGGCGTTGACGGTGGGGCCGCCCCAGCCGGCGTTCGAACCGTTATCGATCGTGTAGACGGCGCCCGATTCGGTCACGATCACGTCGTACTGATTGCGAAAGCCGGTGGCGAGCAGCTTGACGATGCCTGTGGGATCGAAGATCGCCTGGTTGAGCCCATCATTGCCGCCAAAGACGTCGGCGGTCGTTGATCCATTCCCGGCCCGATCGCCGCCACCCGCAACGTTCGAGCGGGTCGGGTCGTCCAGCGTCGGCAGGTCATAGAGATAGGTTTGGGTCGCCCCGCCCGGCGGCGTGTAGGTCTTCAATCCCTGCGTTTGCTCGAGTTGGTCGAGCAGACCGAGATCGACGGTGATGATAGCCCCCGAATAGTAGTATTCGG
>DATKYL010000166.1:0-2323 GCA_035528515.1 Acidobacteriota bacterium
AAGAGCAAACCCGTGTCGCTCGCGGGCATACTAATGACGCAATCACTTCGAGGCGGAACGTGGAGTAAGCGAGCCCTGACGAGGGCGTCAGGGCCACCCAGCCCGGGCCTGATCTCGAGACATTCCCGCGCGCAGCCTGTCTCACAGCCCGCCTGCGACGCGTGAGCCACCCGTCTCAGAAGCCTGACCGATACTCGGAGTCCCCCCCTTCACTTGTACTGAAATCCGACCGATTCTATTAACTATAGCCGCCGAGCAGCGAGTCAACGTCATGGCTTTGGCAAAGTCCACTTTCTTCACTCTATGCATGCTCTTGGGCCTTTCCGTGCTATGCTTCGCCGAAGCCGTTGGAGATCATGCGGAGACTCTCGAGCGCGGAAAAGCACTCGTCGCCGCCGGGGAACTACGTGACGCGATCCCCCTGCTGGAGGAAGCACAGCGCGGTCAGCCCGACAGCCAACCAGTGCGCGACTTGCTCATCCAAAGCTACAAGCTGATCGGCATTGAATTTTATGGCGAGGATGATCTCGACGAGGCGGTGCGCTACTGGCACAAAGCGATCGAGCTCGAGCCGGGTAACCAGGAGATTCTCGGCTACATCGGGCGTGCCGAGAGTGAAATCCGTAACATCGAACGACTACTGACGCCAAACGAGAAGAGGGCAGTGCTATCGACCGATCCGCCACCTGCGCAATCGGCATCGAAGAGCGGATCACCCCAGCCGCCGAATCCCGAGCCCCCAACCGAACTCCCCATACAACGCGGGAGAGCGGGCGGACGCCTTCAGGCCGGACTTGCCGTGGGACTCCTGGCATCACAAAGCAGTTCAGAAACAGAACGGGGCATGGGCTGGCATTTCGCGGGTCATTTGACCGTGAGGCGTGTTGCCTCGCGCTTGTCACTCCGACTCGGCGCGGGACACCTTGAATTCACCGGCAGGCGGGAGTCAGGATCGCCGGACGTTGCGAAACCGCATTTCACGATCGCCGGCGTTAACCTCGCCGGCCTGGTGCCGGTTTGGCACCGTTCAGAGGATGAGTTGTTCTTGAGCGGTGGGATCGGAGTCTACAGCGCAGGTCGGTCAACCTACGACGCTCAGGTGAACACAAACGCGTTCCACCGCGTGACCACCATGGGGTATCTCCTCGGCGCCGGCTGGAATCGCAGTATCGGTTCCCTTGAGTTGTCTGCTGAGTTGCGCTACCTGAACGTAGGTTGGTCTCGCTTTCCGAGCATGTGGCTGCTTACTATCGGTGTACGGCCAAATTGAAACGTGCCTGTTTCTTCCTCGACATTGTTGCAGAACCCAACGTCGTGACTTTCTCGGTATGACGTCAGTCCGAGGTTCCTTAATCTACGATATCATCGCTGCCGGCTATATCTCCCCATCAGTTGGCTTTCCGCTACGACGTGTCCCTTCATGGCGGCCAGTAGATCGTCTTTCGTTGCACGACCGGCGACGGCAAGCACGGTGTCGAGCGCGTAGAGCTTGAAGTAGTAGCGGTGAGTGCCGCTGGGCGGGCAGGGGCCGCCATAGCCGGGGCGGCGGAAGTCGGTGATGCCCTGGACCGCACCGGCGGCGAGGGTGTCATCCTGCGGCAGGTTCTCGGGCAGGGTTGTTGTGTCGGCGGGGATGTTGTACATCACCCAGTGGACCCATGTCCCGCGCGGGGCGTCGGGATCGTCGCAGATCAGGACGAAGCTCACGGTGGTGTCCGGTGCGCCGCTCCATGTCAGCGGCGGGGAGATGTCGTCGCCGTCGCAGGTGTACTTGCGGGGGATCATCTCCCCTTCGGCGAACGCCGTACTGGTAATGGTCAGGGCCATCGGCTCCTCCCCCGTTTGTTCGACTGTGGGGGTTTCCTGGTTTTGGCCTGTGCGGCAGCCTGCGAGCAGAATGACTGCCGTGATCAGGAAGACGGTGCGCATCGCAATCTACCTCCTGCGGGAAAGAACGGGCAGGCCGGCAGAGTCTGCAAGCCGTTCTCGGTCACTCGACCGCACCATGAAGAATTGTCCCGGAACTCCCGACCGCAAACACGTCAGCGTCGGAACTGCCCCAGATACCGTACAACGTCACGCTTGTTCCACTGATCATCCTGCTCCAATTCGATCCGTCATAGTGCAGGACCGCCCCTTCCCCGCCGACTGCAAACACATCAAGACCCGAACTGCCCCAAACACATTCGAACCACGTCCCTGCATCGCTGGTCATTGTGCTCCAGTCGGACCCGTCGTAGTGCAGGATCCTGCCGCCGGCACCGACGGCAAACACGTCGGTGCCCGAACTACCCCAAACGCTTCGAAACCACTCGTCCGTGCC
>DATKYL010000167.1:0-8737 GCA_035528515.1 Acidobacteriota bacterium
CCGGCCCGAATACGAGGCGTTGGTCAAGTGCCGGGTACTGCTCGATGAGGGTCGCTCCCTACGCGATCTGGAATTGACCGACACGGAGGAACGTCTCCTGCGCGGCTACGGTCTCCTTTCGCGCATGCCGCTCCTGGCGCTGATCAACGCGCCCGACGAGGGATCGGATCTCTCCGAGGAGGAATGGGCGGCGCGTCTCGATCTGGGAGCGCGTTCGCTCGTACGCGTTCTGCGGGGTCAATTGGAAGCCGAACTGGCGCTGCTCGATCCGGACGACCGCGCGGTCTTCATGACCGACTATGATCTAACGACATCAGCGCTCGACGGGATGATCGCGGCGTGCTATTCCGCTCTGGGTCTCATCACCTTCTTTACCGGAAGGTCTGAAGTGGAAGTCCGTGCCTGGACCGTGCGCCGGGGCGCCCGTGCGCCCGAAGCGGCAGGTGTCATCCACTCCGATTTTCAGCAGGGATTCATTCGGGCCGAGGTGACATCGATCGCCGATCTGGTGGCGGCCGGTTCCCCCGCGGCGGCGCGCAAGGCCGGCAAGTCGCGACTCGAAGGCAAGGAATACGTCGTCAACGACGGCGACTTCATTCTCTTTCGGTTCAATGTGTGAAGCGGTACCGATGACGGTGCGCGGCGCCGACGTTCCATCAGCGGTTGCTCTTTCGTCCTGCAAACCGTGGTGAGCCCCTTGGCCACTCCGACTGATCGGGATACGCTCGCTGACATCCGGCGGGCGGTTCTGGCGGTTGCTGTTTGGGTCGCGGCGCTGGCCGCAGCGTCGCTGTTCCCCGACGCCCGCCTGTGGGGCCTGCATCTGCCGGCGGTCATCGACCCGGCACTCCGGTGGGTGTGCGTCGGGTTTGTAGCTCTGGCACTGGTCTGTGTCGCGGTCGGCGGTCGCTTCACCGACGGGCCGGCAGCGCGTGAACGTCGCCCGACGCCGTGGTATCGAAGCCGGCTGGGTGGTGCCGTCCTGGTCGTGACGGTCGGTGTCGCGGCGTGGCTGCTGCGCGCGCGGGAGGCGTTTTTGGGCGACGGCACCCTGCGGGCGAATGACGCAATGGAAGGCGCGCAGTGGTATCCGTCGGAGCTCCTCCCGACCTATCTGGCTTCGTGGTTCGGGCGGGTAGCGCCGGAATCGTGGAGTGTTGACGGCTTTGCCGCCGTGGGTGCGGTTTCGATCGCCGCCGCGATCGTTCTGACCGCCTGTTTGTGGTGGCTGGTGCCGAAGGCGGCGTCCGACGGCAGGCGGATCGCCATCCTCTGGATCCTGACCTTCGGTTCCGTCCGGCTCCTGGCCGGTTACGTCGAGACCTACACGCTTGCCTTTGCGGTCGTAACCCTGTGGACATTGGCCGCGGTCGCCTGCCGCAACGGACGTCTCGGTTGGTGGTGGGTGGTCATTCTGTGGGCGCTTGCGCTCGCATCTCACATTACGGCGATACTCCTGATCCCAGCCACGGCGTGGCTTCTTTGGATCACCCGGAAGACAGGCCGGGGTAGAGGATATCTGCCGCTGGCCGTCTATGTCGTTGTGGCGTTGATCTTTGGCGGGGTCGTGGTCGGCACCTTCGGTGAATCCCAGGTGCGAAATCTGGGTGTTGCCGGGATGCACTTCCTGGTGCCGCTTTGGACGCAGGCGCCGCACTATTACGGTCTTGTCTCGCTGGCTCACCTGCTGGATTTGTTGAATCACTGGTGGCTTCTGGCACCGGGGCTACTGGTCGCTCTCCTCCTGGGGATCCGGCGCCGCCGTCGGCGGGATGGGGTATCGCCTCCCGAGCGGTCGGCGGCCGCTGATCGCCTGCTCCGCTCCGACCGCGTGTTCTGGCTTCTGGCTGCGGGGGTGCCGCTGGCTGCGGGGTGCGTCATCGATCCCAAGCTCGGCTGGGCGCGCGACTGGGATTTGTTCTGCCTGCTCGCCGCGCCCGCTTTGGCCGGAAGTGCGCTGTGGCTGGCATGTCTGCGCGGCGTACGGGCGCGTGCCGCGGCGACCGTTGCGGTGATATCGGCCGGACTGTGGCTGGTCTTTTCGGTGGATGGGCGCGCCGAACTTGACCGGTTCGAGGTTCTGCTCGATCTCGATCCTTCCCGCTCCGACTACGGCCACGAGATTATGGGGCAGTATTACTGGCGCCGCGGCGATCATGAGAAGTCGACGGAGCACTATCAGAAGGCGCTTCTGGTGAGCGAGAACACGCGTTACCGTCTCAACATCGCCGCCGGCTATCTCCAACTCGACCGTCTCACCGACAGCGAGCGCTGGTACCGTGGCGTGGTGGCGCGCGACTCGACCTCGGCGCCGGGTCAGTTCGGCGTGGCGCTGGTGCTGGACCGGCAGGGACGCTGGGACGCGGCGTATCCGTTCGCCGAACGCGCCGTTAACCTGGAGCCGGGCAATCCGCTGTACCGCCACATATACGCCAAGCTCATGATGGAACGCGGCGATCCGGAAGGCGCGCTGCCGCATTTCGAGGAGGTGGCGCGGACCCCGCCGTTCGATGCCGTCTACATCCACGATCTCGGCTCCTGCTATCTGGCTCTGCGGCGTCTGCCGGAAGCAGAGGTCGCATTCGCTCAGGCGCTCAAACGCGTTCCGGGCAACCCGACCTTCATTCTCGATGCCGCTCGTGTCGCGATCCTGCAACGCAATGTGCCGGAATCAGGGCGGCTTCTGAACCGTTACCGGGAGCTGGTGCCGCCGCCACGGCGTCATCCCGATTTCCGCCCGCTGGCCGATTCGCTGGCACGGCTGGAGAGAGAGGGCTGACAACGGCGACTGGCCGCCGGAGCGCGTGTAAACGCCTCCGTCCCGGGAACCGACATAAGCCATAGGGGTTTACGATATCCCGTCCCGGCGGGAGGGCTGAGCGACGACCCGTCATTCCGGCGCGGCCCATCCAGGTGCCGTCTGTCGGAGGACCGTCCCGGGCCCTATATTGCCGCATGCCCGCCGGGTGTCTCCGCTTTCCGCTCCGGGCGGCGGGGTTGACAACAGGTGGCAGCAAAGGAGAATGCGTTGACGGTGATGACAACTCCTGAGGATACAGTGGTCGACGAGACCGCAGGCGAGCTCGAACAACTGCCGATTCTGCCCACGCGGGGGACCGTCGTTTTTCCCTCGATGGTGGTGCCGCTCTTGGTCTCCAACCAGAAGTACGCGCGGCTGATCGATCAGACGCTGCTGCGCGGACGGCAGATCGGTCTTGTGGCGCAGAAGGATCCCGACAAGAACGATCCCGGCCCCGACGATCTGTTCCGTGTCGGCACGATCGGCGCGATTCTCAAGATGCTGCGTTTTCCCGACGGCTCGGTCCGTTGCCTCGTCCAGGGGATGCAGCGCTTCACGATCCGAAAAACGGTCCGCTCGTCGCCGTTCGTGGTCGCGCGCGTGGACGCGCACGAGGACGAGACGGTGCGTTCGGTCCCGATCGAGGCGACCGTGCGCAACGCCCTCGAACTGCTCAAGAAAGCCGTCGAGCTGTCGCCGTATCTCTCGGAAGATCTCCAGATCACCGCGATGAACACCGAAGAGCCGGGGCGCCTCGCCGATCTGATCGCCTCCAACCTCAATGTCGATCACACCGAGAAACAGAACGTCCTCGAGGCGTTTGACGTCAAGACTCGGCTCGCCAAAGTGATCCGGCTTCTCAACAAGGAAGTCGAAGTCCTCGAACTGTCGCGCAAGATCCAGTCGCAGGCGGCCTCGGAGATGGGGCGCATGCAGAAGGAGTACATCCTGCGCGAGCAGTTGAAGGCGATCCAGCGCGAGTTGGGGGAGGCCGACGAGCACACCCATGATATCGAGGAATTCCGCCAGAAGATCGACGAGGCGGGCATGCCGGAGGCGGCCGCCGAGGCCGCTCACAAGGAACTCAGCCGGCTGGAGAAGATGAACACCTCGTCGGCCGAGTACACCGTCAGCCGTACCTACCTCGACTGGCTCGTTTCGGTGCCGTGGAGCACCGAGACCGAAGACAACCTCGACATTAAGCACGCACAGCAGATTCTCGATGAGGATCACTGGGGACTGGTCAAGGTCAAGGATCGCATTATCGAACACCTCGCGGTGCGCAAATTGAAATCATCGGTGAAAGGCCCGATCATCTGCCTCGTCGGTCCACCGGGAGTCGGCAAAACGTCGCTGGGCCGTTCGATCGCCCGCGCGATGGGCCGCAAGTTCGAGCGCGTCTCGCTGGGTGGGATGCGCGATGAGGCGGAGATACGCGGGCACCGGCGCACGTACATCGGCGCACTGCCCGGACGCGTCATTCAGGGATTGCGCCGGGCGGGATTCAAGAACCCGGTCTTCATGCTCGACGAGATCGACAAGCTCGGCGCCGATTTCCGCGGCGATCCGGCTTCGGCCCTGCTCGAGGTCCTCGACCCCGAGCAGAATCACAACTTCAGCGATCACTATCTGGACGTCGGGTTCGACCTGTCGAAGGTGATGTTCATCACCACCGCGAATCTGCTCGAACCGATTCCCGCGGTTCTGCGCGACCGCATGGAGACGATCGAGATGCCGGGGTACACCGCGCTCGAAAAAATCCAGATCGCCAAACGCTACCTGCTGCCGCGTGAACTCGAAAACCACGGTCTCCAGCGTGCGCACATGTCGATGTCGGAGGAGACGTTGGGGCGCCTGTTGCGCGACTACACCCGCGAGGCGGGGGTGCGCAATCTCAATCGCGAGATCGCCACGATCTGCCGCAAGGTGGCGCGTCGGGTGGCCTCGGGACGGACCGGCAAGGGCGCGGTCAAAGGCGCCGATCTCCCCAGGTTTCTCGGTCCGATCAAGTACATCCCGGAAGTCGTCGGACGCGCCGGTCAGGTCGGCGTGGTGCCGGGGCTCGCGTGGACTGCGGCGGGCGGTGAGATCATCTTTGTCGAAGCGACACGCATGCCGGGCCAGAAATCGTTGGCGCATACGGGACACATGGGAGCGGTGATGCAGGAATCGGTCCAGGCCGCCTACTCGTGGGTGCGTTCGAATCACAAGATTCTGAATATCGATCCGGAACTGTTCGCCACCAGCGATGTGCACGTGCATGTGCCCGCGGCGGCGACACCCAAGGACGGACCGTCCGCGGGCGTCACGATCGCGACCGCGATCGCGTCGGTCTTCACCGGGCGCGCGGTGGAGAAGAAGCTGGCAATGACCGGCGAGCTGACACTACGCGGCGAGGTGATGGCGATCGGCGGCCTCAAGGAAAAGGCGCTGGCCGCCTACCGCGCGCAGATCCGGACAGTTCTGATTCCGAAGGACAACGCCAAGGACTTGGTTGACGTCCCGGCCGAAGTGAAAGCGAAGATCACCTTCCGTCCGGTCGCGACCATGTCCGAGGTCATCGACCTGGCGCTCGTTCCGGAGCAGAAGGGCGCGCGTCGCACGGCGAAACCGTCGGGCCGAAAGAAGTCCAAACCGGCGCGGCGGTAGCCGTAGGGCAGGAGCCCTGAGCCCTGACCGACGACATCGCACGTCTCCCTCATTGGGATGCTACAAAGCACGTGGGGCTCGTGCCCTACGGTTCTGAAACCGCCCGATTTCCCTTGCCCAATTCCGGCCGCCCGGCGAAGTTTCATTCCGTCTGACGGGTATGCCGCGACGGGTTAACGATTACCACAAGGGGGAGTCATGGGCAGGAACTGGTTCGGTCTCGGGGTGGTCCTTCTGATCATCTCGCTGGTACACATGATCTTCTTCGACTATCCGGGTCACGCCAACTACGCAACGCTCGAGGCGATCTGGGCGATCGCCTGTTTCATCCTGGGGACGCGCGCCGAGCTGAAGGTGAAGTAGGCCGGTACAGCGGCGCGGTGATCGTGCCACGGCGGTGTATCGTCTGATCCGCCGCGTGCGAACGTATAACACAATGAGGAGATCATGCGGCGCCGAAGACGCGAGAGCATATTCAAACGGTTGAACTGGGAGTCGGACTACGTTCCCGAGCGCCGCGGCCTGACCGAGGAGCCCAAGGGCGACCGCCAGCCGCGCTGGATCGGACGGGGCCTTGTCCTTGCGGCGGTTCTGCTCTTGCTTCTGGCCGGTGCGAGTGTCTATCTGAAATTCCGGCCGCGGCCGTTCGATGCGGTGCGCTGGCAGGAATCGGGCGGATTCGACCGCGGGCGGATGCTCTCATCGCTGCTGTCTCAGGCCGACTTCATCGGCTACACGCGCCTCGAGGCCGAGCACTACCTCGGCCGGCCCGACTTCGACGAGCGTCAGTTCTGGTATGACCTCGGCCCCGCCGATACCGATCTGCCGCGCGAACCGCGCGCCGACGTCGGTGATCCCACCCGGCTGGCGGCGGTCTTCTCGTACAATCCCACCGGCATCGTCACCGATGTCTTCTACAGTTACCGCCGTCCCGCCTTCGGTTCGAAGCCGTTCGACTCGGCCGGCTGGTTCGGCGACGACCGGTCGGCACGTCAAGAGATGATCCCGCACGCGCTACGGCGTCTGCGCACCATGGGCCTCAACCGCGCGATGGTGCGTCTCTTCCTCGGCCCGCCCGACGGTCACCGGGTGCGCGCGCACTACGACGTCGGCTTCGGCGGCGCGGTCATCGGCACCGGCAAAGCACTCGTGCTGACATATGATGCCGACGACAATGTGATCGCGTCGGCCGTAGTGGATTAGGGCGCGTTTCCACCCCGACGAATTCCAGAATATCAGAGTCCGCCTGCACGCTTACGGCGCGCAGGGATCGCAGAACTCCGTTTCCGAGTCGCCGCCGCGGAAGGCGACGTTGACGAAATGGACGACGTCGAGGACGTTGGTGAAACCGGTGCAGTCGACGTCAGTCTGCTCGAACGGGCAGTTCTCGTCGAATGCCGCGGTACTGCCGCGGAAGGCGACATCGACGGCGTGGACCACATCGAGGACGTTGATCGCACCATCGCAGGCCGGGTCCGCATGACACGGGCAATGACAGATGACGTTCGCTTCCGCCCACACCCAAGCCTTGGTGACAGTGGCGGCGAGCCCGTCTTCGAGTGGGGAGCTGCCGGGGTCGTAGGCCTCGTGACGCAAGGTGTCGGAGACAATGCCGATCACATAGAGCTGCTCCTCGCCGGGTGCCAGAGTCAGTCCCTGATCGAGAGTGAGCCAGGTGTATGCATCCTTGGCTGAGTCCACCTGCGCCGCCGGTTCCCAGACTGTCACACCCGGGCTGCCGACCATTCTGCGGTAGAGCAATCCGCTCGACGGGCCGCCGTTCTCGGTGTTGTCACGGTTGTCACCGACACCGCCGCGCAGCGGGACCATCTCAAGTTCAAATGGATTGCCGAGAACGTCGCGTCCTGCAATGTACGTGAACCCGCCGCTGTAACGCTGGCTGGTGTTGAGCGGATCAGAAGGTGTATGTCCGATCGTATCGTAGCCGTACAGGTAGATCAGATTCTGCGCCTGCGCGTAGTGGCCGTGGTTGCCGACACCGTCTTGCAGGTCTTCTGAGTGGGCCGCCGCCAGCACGTTCAGGTCGGCCCAGACCGCGACCGCGATGTCGGCGACCGGTGAAGCGGTGCGGTTGGCGACGGTATAGCGCCCAATCACGAAATCGGCCGAATCGTGCTGCTGCGGGAAGAACCACTCCGCCGTGACACCGAGGATCGAATCGGAGGTTGCCATTTCGGCGGCGGCATAGGCGTAACCCTGACCGGTGCCGTAAGCCGTCGTGTCGATTTCCGAGAGAGCCAGTGCCACGAAGCCGTATTGTCCCGGATCCAGCCGCTCGTAGAAGCGATGGAATACGACGGTGTCCGGCTCTTGTGCTCCGTGGGCGATAAGAAGCGAAGCATCAAAGATCGAACTGCTGGAATCGACGAAACGCCACAATCCACCCTCGGGATCCGGCCCGCCAAAACGACCGTTCGTCGCAACTTGCAGCGATAGGACACCCGGACTTGCAACCGCGGTCCTCAGAATATTGGTTTCCGCGCAGAAAAATCCATCGACGACAAAGAACTCTATCGGGAAGTCTGTCGGATCGGGTCTGGTGGTGTCGTTGTGCGTGACACGGATCGTCCCCGAGTACAGTCCGGTACTCAACGCGCCGGCATCCATCATGACCGGCAAAACGAGATCGGCCCCGGCCTCGGGTATCGTATACAGCCCTGCGCCGACGACTGAGAGCCACGCCGCACCGGGGAGGACCGACACCTCACCGGTCAGCGGGCCGTTGCCGAGGTTGGTGATCGTCAACGTCTCCTCGTTCAGACCGCCCGGCGGGGCGTGATATTCACACTCCGGTTCGGCGGTGAGGTCAACGAACATATTCGGTGCGATCGGCGGGCAGAGATAGACCGCATCGGTCGTCCCGCCGGGGAGACGCAGGTACATTGCGTGATTCATTGTCCAGCCGCTCTCCGTATACGCGCCGGCCTCGTAGTCGCGAATGTAGAAGATGTGGATATCGTCGACGTCGCGCGCGATGGTGGCCCATGCCTCGGATGCGCAGACTGATTCGGGATCGTCCGCGTGGCACCACGGCGTCTTGGTGTCGGTCAGGTTGAGGGACGGCGACCAGGTCAGACCGTGGTCACGGGAGGCGGTGAGATAGAGTTCGCCGTTGGCGTATCCGAGACGCGATACATCGGCCCCTTCCTCCGGTGTCTCGCCGCCGAGTTTCAGGTAAACCACATAGAGGTAATCCTCGTTCGTCTCCACGCCGCCCTGACAGAGTGTCGAGCCGTCGCCGACTCCCAAGGTCACTTGGCTGAGGTT
>DATKYL010000168.1:0-8854 GCA_035528515.1 Acidobacteriota bacterium
CACCCAGGCGGAGCTGGTTCAGGCGCAGACGAACTGGGAAGCCGGATTCATCCGGCGCTTACAGTCGGTCGGCGGCTTCGGCGGCCGCGCCGACCGTCTCAACGAGTACAACGTGCGCTTTGGCAATCCGGATGGATTCCAGACCGATCTCGATCGGTACCTCAAGGCGACGACTGTGTCGGTCTCCCGTTACGCGCGTGAATACCTCGCCCTCGATCGCCGCGGTATCTTCCATATCGTACCGCAGGGCGATCTGAAGGCCCAGGGGGAGGAGTTCGCCCGCGCCGAGCCCGGTGCCGGACCGGAGCCCTCGTTTACACCGCCCCAGATTCAGCGCGACAAGCTCTCGAACGGGCTGGACATTCTGGTGGTCGAGGATCACAAGCTGCCGCTGGTGCAGACGAACCTGGTTCTCAAGAGTGGCTGGGCCGCCGATCCCGCCGACCGACCCGGGGCCGCGGCGCTCACGGCCGCTCTGCTTGACGAGGGCACGACGAAGCGCACCGCGATGGAGATCGCTGAGGGCGCCAAGTCCCTCGGCGCCAATCTCGGCACCGGGAGCTTTGCCGATGAATCGAGCGTCAGCCTCAATGTGCTGAAGAAGAACCTCGACGCCGGCCTCGATCTGATGGCCGACATCGTGCTCAATCCAACCTTCCCCAAGGAAGAGCTGGAACGGCAGCGCCAGCTCTATCTCGGCCGGATCGCGCAGGAAGAGAAGGAGCCGGTCACGGTGGCAGTCAAGACCTACTACCGTGCGCTCTACGGGCCCAATCACCCCTACGGCCAGCCGTACACCGGCTCGGGAACCGTCGAATCGATCAACGCCATCCAGCGCGAAGACCTGGTCCGGTTCTACGAGACGAACTACTTCCCGAACAACGCGGCCGTCGTGATGGTCGGCGATATCACCCTCAGCGAGGCGAAGGCGAAAGTCGACAAGGTCTTCGGTCGCTGGAATCCGGGTACCGTCGCCCAAAGCGAGGTGCCGACACCGCCGTCGATAAGCGAAAGCCAGCTGGTCATCATCGATAAGCCCGGTGCGCCGCAGAGCGTGATCGTGGCCGGCAATCTCGCCATCCCGCGTAGCGACCCCGGTTTCATGGCGTTCACCGTCATGAACAACGCCCTCGGCGGCCAGTTCACCAGTCGCATCAACATGAACCTGCGTGAGGACAAGGGATTCACCTATGGTGCGGGATCGTTCCTGCCCGCCCGAAGGGGCGTTGGTCCGTTCATCTGCTATGCGCCGGTGGAATCACCGAGCACCAAGGAATCCGTGCAGGAGATCATCAAGGAATTCCGTGACATCATCGGACCGCGGCCACTCACCGACGACGAAGTGGTCCAGAGCAAGGACAACATGATCAAGAGCTTCCCGCAGGATTTCCAGACCTACACGGGGATTGCCGGGCAGTTGAATCAGATCGTCCGTTTCAACCTGTCGGATGACGAATGGGAAACGTACATGGACCGCGTGCGCGCCATCGACGGTGCGGCGGCGACCCGGGCCGCCCAGGCGCATCTGCACCCGGACGGACTCTTGATTGTCGTGGTCGGCGATAGCGCCACGATCGCCCCCAAACTGAAGGAGCTGAACCTGTCGAGTGACATCGACACGCGCTGGTAGGGCTTTTCGACCCGGCCCCAAGCGACCGTTTACCGGGGGACAGCCGTCTGGCTGTCCCCCTTTGTTTCCGGCTGCCTCCCCGCGCCGGGCAGGGGAGAGCTTGATTCCCCTGAAAGAGACTTGCCCCCCTTGGGGACCGTTCGGATATTCAACTGAACCGAGCCCACGGGCTGTCGACTGCGCACCACAGCCGGCTCCGGAGAGGAGATGTGCCATGATCGGGCGATGCCAGGACCAGACGCGGAATCCACCGGGACGTTCACATCCCAACTTTGGATGGATCGCCATCCTGAGCTGTCTTCTGACCGTCGCGGTGCCCCTGTGCGCGACGGCCGAAACGCCGGAAGCGATTGTCCCACTTTTTGCCGACGGACGGGTCGCGGACTTCTTTGCCGAGGTGACCTACGATCCTCAGATTCCGACCCCGGCGTCAGTGCTCGGATATCCCCTGGGGTCCCGGCCTGCGCGCTACGACGAGGCGATCCGTTACCTCCACGTTCTGGCGGAATCCTCGCCGCGCATGGAGATGTTCCCGATGGGGGCGACGCACGAGGGCCGCACGCTTTACTACGCCGTCATCGGCTCCAAGGAAAACGTCGCCAACCGCGAGACGATCCGCGCCGACGTCGCGCTGCTGACTCATCCCGATCGCAACGGCGTGATTCGGGAGCGTGAACGTGTGCTCGACAACGTGCCGCTGGTGGCATGGATGAGCTACTCGATCCACGGCGATGAACTCTCGGGCGTCGATGCCGCTTTGTGGGTCGCCTACCATCTGGTGGCGGCGACCGACTCGCCGACCCGGACGATCCGGGAGAGTGTCCTGACCCTGATCGATCCCAGTCAGAATCCCGACGGCCGCGAGCGGTACCTGTCGCAGATTTTCGCCTACAACGGCTATGTGCCGTCGACCAATGGCGACGACATGCAGCACAGCGGCTTCTGGCCGTGGGGACGCGGCAATCACTACTTGTTTGATATGAATCGCGACTGGCTCCCGCTGGCGCATCCGGAATCTCAGCATCGTGTGCAGACCATTCTCGCGTGGAATCCCCAGTTGGAAGTCGACGCTCACGAGATGGGTGCGCACAGCACCTTCCTCTTTTCGCCGGCGCGCGAACCGATCAACGCGAACGTCACGCCGACGATTCACCGCTGGTGGGATGTTTTCGCCGCCGACCAGGGTAGCGCCTTCGACCGTCGCGGCTGGAGCTACACCACCGGTGACTGGCACGAGGAGTGGTACCCCGGTTACGGTTCCTCGTGGTCCTTGTTCACCGGTGCGGTCGGGATTCTCTACGAGCAGGCCGGCGTCAGCGGCTCAGCGGTGCGGCGCTACGACCGGACGGTCCTCACCTATCCCCAGGCGGTGGCGCAGCAGGCCGTCAGTTCCCTGGCCAATCTTCAGACCGCCGCCCTCCACCGCCGCGACCTGCTTTCCGATTACGCGGACTTCCATCGCGACGGCATCACCGGGGCCCACGAGGGACTGCGTGGTGCCTACATCCTCGCCGCCGGCGAAAACGCCGGCCGCGATCATCGGTTTCTGGAGACAATCCGCCGCCACGGCCTCCGCGTCACACGCGCCACCGGGGCCTTCACGACGCAGGTGCGCACCGGCCACGGCGATGTGATGCGCCGCAACTTCCCGGCGGGGTCGTACGTCATCCCCTTGCGCCAGCCGCGCGGTCTGATGGTGCGGGCGCTGCTCGATTTTGATCCTCATCTCTCACCGGAGTTTCTCCAAGAAGAGCGCCGCGAACTGGAAAAGGGAGAGGAGACCCGTCTCTACGAAGTCTCCGGCTGGTCGCTGGCGCTGGCCTATGATCTGGATATCAGCTACAGCGCCTCCGACCTTTCGGTGGCGAGCGAACCGGTCGACGTGGTGGAGCCGCTGCGACCGGGGCAGGTCATCAACCCGCAGGCACGCTTCGGCTATCTGTTGCCGACCGTTGACGACCGCAGCATGTCGGCTCTGGTGCGGATGTTGGAGGCCGGACTCTCGGTCCGCGCCGCAGAAAAACCCCTCGTGCATGAGAATGTGCCGTATGCGGCCGGAACGCTGCTCTTGCGTCGTTCCGAGAACCCCGACGATCTGCCGGATCGCCTGATCGACATCGCCCGCGCCACCGGCGTCACGATGATCGGGACCGCAACCAACTTCTCAAGCGACGGCCCGGATCTCGGCTCCGACTACTTCGCGTTGCTTGAGCCGCCGCGTGTCGGTATCTTTTTCGGCCCGGGAGCGGATTTCACGAGTTGCGGGTCACTCTGGTATCTCCTCGACTACGATTTGCGTCTGCGCCATTCGATTCTCGACATTGACGGTCTCGCCTGGCAGAACCTGGCATCGTACAACGTCCTGATCCTGCCGAGCACCTGGGACGGCGCCGACGCGTTGAAGACGCGCATCGGCGACCGCGGTCTGAGTCAACTCAAGGACTGGGTTCGTGCCGGGGGCACGCTGATCGCTGTCGGCAGTTCCGCCTTCTTCTGCGCCGATTCGACCAGCGGTCTGTCGGCGGCGCGGGAACGCGGCGATGTGTTGGCCACGCTGGACGATTACGAGCGCGACTACCGCGAGTACAAGGCCGCCCAGATCGCGACGGTCGATACCAACGCTGTATGGAAGGGGCCGGCTGCCGACACTCTGACGGAGAAGGCGGAAAGCGCGGGCGGACAGAAGGACGATCTCGACGAACTCAAACGCAATGATCGATGGGCCCGCCGCTTTCACCCGCGCGGTGTGATCATGCGGCTCGATTGCGATCCCGATCAATGGCTTACATTCGGCACCGGCGGCCGTGCGTCCGCGATCATCTATTCCGGCGACGCGCTGATGGCGAAGTCGCCTGTGCAGGTCGCCGCGCGCCTTGCCGAAGCAGGCGATATGAGGTTGTCGGGACTGCTCTGGCCCGAGGCGCGCGATCGCTGGGCAACCGCCGCGTACGCGACCCGGGAACGGATGGGCAACGGTCAGGTCATCTTGTTCGCAGACGAGCCATACTTCCGGGCGTATTTCCACGGCACCAAACGTCTGTTCGTGAACGCCGTTATATTGGGACCAGGGATAGGTGCCTCGCACCCGGTTCCCTGGTAAGATCGGACATGTGCAGCCCCGCACCAGTGGGGCCGCCGTGAAATCGATTGCTGGATGCGAAATCTATCGGCAAGGAGGGGGCGGATGAAACGGGTTACGGAAGTTGCGGGTCTAGTACTGGTGTTGCTGGTCTTTGTGGTCGGGTGCAGTTCAGCCCCGGATCGGGAGGAGGCCGACGCGCGTGCCGCGCTCCGCCGCGCCACCGAAGCGGAGGCGCCGACCTTCGCGTTGCAGGAACTCACTTTGGCGCAAACCGAGTTCGATCGCGCCCTCGAAGAGAAGAAAAGACAGGATGAGCGATTCCGCCTGCTGCGCTCCTACGGTGTCGCCAAGGAAGCATTCCTTCACAGTAACGAACTGGCCGAGGGAGCCTTGGCGGCGGCGCAGCGCAACCGCGCCGCGCGCGCGGACGAGTCGGGGCGGCTCCTGGACCAGGCCCAGCGGGCCATTGAGGCCTGCTCCGATACCCTGGCCGGCGCCCCGCCCGGCGGCGGCAAGGGGGTCAAAGTCGACCTCGCCATCTTCAAGGATGACATTCTCATTCTGGCGGGGGAGCTTGAGACCATCAGGCCATACATAACCGCCGGCAGCTTCGATAGCGCCGATGCCCTCTCGCTCGCGATCAGCCGGCGTGCCACCGCCCTCCAGGAGGAGATCATCAGCACCTCCCGGAAGCGCCGCTGAACCACAGATTCATCCTGCCGCCCTTCTCCGGCGCGATCCGGGGAAGGGCGCCATCCCGCCCATCAGCAGTCTCTTTCCCCACGGTTCTCCTGCCCCGAGTTCCAATCGGGATCGAAAGTGACTTTATTCGTCAAGATTCAACCGCCGCATCCGACACATACGTTGTGAGGTCTTCGCCTCGTAGGGGGGGGTAAGTGAAACTACTGAGGCCTTGTAAGCATATCGCTGAGACGCCAACTATCCGAACGAGGGACCTGATGAAATCGCGGGCTCGCATCCTGGTTGTCGACGACGAGGAATTGCTGCGTAACATGCTGCGTTCGATCCTTCTGCGTGAAGGCTACCGCTCGGTCCGGTGCGTCCCCGACGGGATGACCGCGCTCCACAAACTGAAAAAGCAGAAGTTCGATATTATGCTCACCGATGTCCGCATGCCCGACATGAGCGGCATCGAGTTGCTGATCAAAGCCAAGAGACTCTATCCGGGGATGGGTGTGGTGGTCATGACCGGTTTCGGCGATGTCCATACTCCGGAGGAAGCTCGCGGCTGCGGTGCCGACGAATACATCACCAAGCCGTTCAAGGTCCGCGAAGTCGAGGTGATCGTCGAGCGCGTCCGCGTCCGGCAGATGGTCGGCGGTCTTGGCCGCGGCGCCGAAGTCCAACTCTCCGCGTAACACACCATAGGAGGCGGCATCCTGTGTAACGCACCGCGCCGCTGGATGCGCCGAATCGCGCGGCGTACCGCTGTTGACTCCCCGCAAGGGATCGTTACATTGCACCGCAACAGGGGAGGTCGACGTGCCGACGTATCGTCCGCTTTCACGAACCGATGTTGCCGCCTACGCTGAACTGTGCCGCTATTCTTTCAATATTCCGGTGGAGAACACGCCAGTCTACAAGAAGTGGGTGATCCGTTTCCTCGATTACAGCCTCGGTGCCTTCGACCGCGAGCGGCTCCTGGCCGGGATGTGGTACAACCCGTTCGCCATGCGGGTGGGCGACGATTTCCTGCCGATGGGGGGAGTGGCCGCGGTTGCGACCGCGCCGGAGGCACGCAACCTCGGTCTGGCGAAGGGACTGATGCTGCGGGCCCATCGGCAGATGCGACGCGAGGGACGTGCCCTCGCGACGTTGCGGCCGTTCAAGTATGAGTTCTACGCACGGATGGGTTACGGTGATGCGTTCCACTACCTCGATGCGGCGTTCGATCCCCGACAGGTCGCGTCGCACCACCCCGTCGGATATCAAGTCCGGCGCGTGGACGGTCTTAGGAACTGGCGACTTCTGGAACGGCTCCGCCACTTGCACGGCAGACCCTATCTTGGTGTGGTTCGTCGTGACAAGGCCTACTGGGACGTCCGGATCCTCTACAACCTCCGAGGTATCCGTTCCAGTTACCTGATCGAAAAGCGGGGCGAACCGGTCGGGTATATCGTCACCGACCTGGGCCCGGACCGGAAAACGGCCGAAATCCGTCTGTTCATCGTCGAAGCGATCTGGAAGGATCAGGGGGCTCTCGATGCGGTCATGGAATTCCTCCGCGGACACCGGGATCAGGTGAAGAAAGTCTGCTGGTATCTTCCTACTGACGTGAGACTCCACGATCAGATGATCGATCCCGAGATCGACGTGCGTCTGAAACCGAAAATGATGCTGAAGCTGGTCGACGTGAAGCAGGCGATCGAGTCGCGATCCTATGACCGAGACCTGTCCGGGCATTTGGTCCTCGATCTGGAAGGGGATGAAACCAGCCCGTGGAATGCCGGTCGCTGGTCGGTCCGTTGGGACGAGGGGAAGGCGCGCGTTACACCGTTACGCGGCCGGTTGCCGCGAGTCGGTACGGCGCGCTGCAACTCCGGCACCCTGGCGATTCTCTATTCAGGCCGGCTCTCCGCCGGCGAGTGTGTAACCGACGGGCGCCTCGACGCGAGCCCGGACTCTTGCCGGCTGCTTGAGCAAGTCTTCCCGTGCGGGACGCCCTACTTGGCGGAGTGGTTCTGATCCACGCACGACGGGAATAAAGTACCACTTGAGATAAGGGCGACAGGCGATTATAAGATAGTGCGTTAGGCGAGATGCGCATCTCGCTGACTCGAATGTCCAGCCGCCGTTTTGACAACAATCGGGAGGCGCGATCCACTCCCTCGGAGATACCACTTGCTGAGGTACGTTTCGCGATGAATCTTAGTATGAGCAGGGAGGGGAAGTGGATATGACACAGAGAAGTACAGGATACAGGCGGACATTGACCTTTGTGGCGGTACTGGCGCTGGCTGCGCTCTGGGCTTTCGATGGCTCGGTTTTGTCGCAGTCGCAGATGGTCCCGCCGAAGCCCCAGCCGATCATCATCGGTGCGGTTGTCTCGCTGACCGGACGGGACGCCGCTTTCGGGCAGGAATGTGTTGCGGGCCTCCGGCTGGCTATCGCCGAGGCTAACGCCCAGGGGGGCTCGCTCGACCGGCTGCTCGAATTGCAGGTTTACGACGATCAGTCCAACCCGATCGAAGCAGCGAAGGGTGTGCGTACGCTTGTCCAGAAGCACCACCCGGTTGCGATTGTGGGTTCCAACACTTCGATGGTCACCTCGGCGGCCGCGGTTGCCGCGCAAGAGGTGGGCGTGCCGTTGATCGTGCCGGAGGCGACCAACCCGGCCATCACCTCGATCGGCAATTGGATCTACCGCGTCTGCTTCGTTGATCCGGAGATGGGCGGCGGGCTGGCGTCGTTCGCCTACAGTCAACTCGGCCTGCGCAAAGTGGCGATTCTGCAGGAAGAGAAGCACGACTACACGCTCTCGTTGGCCCGGCAATTCGCCAAACGATTCGCCGAACTCGGCGGTGAGATCGTTTACCGGAGCGAGTACGGCGCGGATGAAACGGATTTCGCCAATGACCTGAAGGAGATCAGGAAGCGCCAGGCCGACGCTGTCTTTGTGTCGGGCTTCTTCCGCGAAGCGGGTGCTGTTCTGAAGGAAGCGCACGCGCAGAAGCTGAGTCTCACCTTCCTGGGCGGCGACGGCTGGGAGTCGGATGAGCTGTTTGAGGCCGCGGGTGATGCCATCGACATCAATTCGCGCATCTACATCGCCTCGCACTTTTCACCGGACGTGAAACGATCGAAGGTACGCGGGTTTGTGGCCAACTTCACCGAGCGCGAGGGGCGGCGGCCCAACACCTCTTCGGCGCTCGGCTTCGACGCCGGCGGTGTGGTGATCGAGGCAATTACTCAGTCCCAGGCACCCGTGCCCGAAGGTGTCCGCGCCGCACTGCTGGGTGTGTACCATGAGGGCGTCACGGGACGGATCGACATCGACTCCACCCGCAACACGACGAAGAAAGTGATCATCCTGCAGGCGCGGCCGAATCGCCAGTTCGCCTTCGTGAAATCGGTCCTCGGCATGACCTCCGGCGGCACCGGCTCACATCCCTGATCGGCGG
>DATKYL010000169.1:0-6447 GCA_035528515.1 Acidobacteriota bacterium
GCTTCCTGAAGATTCTGACGGGGGTCTTCCATACACGTGTCAGCTACCCGACCGCCGCCACCGAGGATGAAACGAGGGCCGACGGCGACAGCACCGACCGTCCAACCAATGACACCGACGAACAGCCGGCCCAACCACCGGCCGCGAAAACCGGTAAGGCCAATCGATCACGGGTGTAAAGCCGGCCCGGTACGACGGCTCGCAACGTAACACCATCATGACCGCCGCCAACACCAGTGACAGCGACGCTCCCTCCGGCCGACCACGGTCCCGACAGAGGTGGCAATTCCGCATTCTCCGGGGCATCCCGCGCGTCCGTATCCCGTACACCGAATTGGAGAAGGCGCTACGGCAGGTCGTGCGCGGGGAACGCCGCACCGGGGATGTGTCCGTCATCGTCGCCGATGACCGCACCATGCGCCGGCTCAATCGGCGGTTTCGCGGCAAGGATCGTCCCACCGACGTGCTCGCGTTTCCCCTGACGACCGACCGCGAGCGAGCGAGAATGGAGGGAGAGATCTATATCAACCACGATCATGCGCGCCGCTGGCGGCAGGCCAACGGCGGCACGATTGCCGCCGAACTGGGACGCCTGGCCGTACACGGCTGCCTGCACCTGTTGGGCCATCGCCACCTCACCGCGACTGCCCGCCGCCGTATGGCCGCCATCGAGGATCGGTGCCTGACATCCGCCGGATTGATCAGCACGCGCACCGAAGGCGGAGGCCGCCGTGCTTGAGGTTGCGCTGGTTGCGCTGACGGTCGCCACATTGTACGGGGCGATCTATGTGGTTGCCTCCCGGGCGATGCAGCTCTTCTCGTTAGTCGACCGAGCCACCCACGGCAAGCGGAAGCCGGTGGGACTGCGGGGCCGTTTCCTCGACGTGCTCACAAAGGACCCGCGCGAAGTTCTCCTGGCCGCCGAGTACTTTAAGTCTCTCGCCTACCTGATCATTGCCGGGCTGGTTATCTGGGCGGTGCCGCGCTGGTGTGCGAAACTGCAGTTGCCCTGGCCGCCGTTTCTCATCGTTGCCCTCCTTATGACTTGGTTCGTACGCGGTTTGACCGGCGAGGTCCTGCCGAAAGCGGCGCCCCCTGAGGAAACGGAAGACGACCCGCAGTTGCACCTGGCCGGGCTGGCCCTCATCTGGTGGCTGTTACGACCGGCAATTGTGATCTCGCGCTGGTTTGAAAAACGTCACCCGGCCGCGGATCGGACCGCCGATCGCGAGGATATCGTCGAGCACGCCATCGACACGCTCGCGGAATCAGCGGGCATGAATGAACCGGTGATCGAACCCGACGAACGCAAGATGATTCAGGGTATCATCGGGATGGAAGATACCGAGGTCCGCGAGGTGATGGTGCCGCGCGTCAACATCGTCGCGGTCGAAGCCCACGCCACGGTCGAGGACGTCCGCCGCCTGACGGCCAAAAGCGGGCACTCGCGCCTGCCGGTTTATGAGGATGATCTCGATTCGATTCTCGGCATCCTCTATGTCAAAGACCTCTTCTGCGCCGAGCAGACCGGCGGCACCACCGATCTTGCCGCCCTGGCGCGCCGCGCCTTCGTCGTCCCGGAAACCAAGAAGGTCGACGCTCTCCTCGAGGAATTCAAACGACAGAAAAAGCACATCGCGATTGTCGTCGATGAGTTCGGCGGCACGGCCGGCCTCGTCACCCTCGAGGACATCCTCGAGGAAATCGTCGGCGAGATTGAGGACGAGCACGATCGGAACGGCAGTGCGATCGAGTGGATCAGCGACGGTATCATGCGCGCCCAGGGCGTTGTCTCGCTCGAAGAGGTCGCGGACGCGTTCGGGATCGACCTCCCGGGCGACGAGTTCGAAACGATCGGCGGCCTCATTTATGATCGCGTCGGCGGTATCCCCAGAGCCGGGCAGTCGTTTACCGACTACGGCCTTGCCTTCACGGTCGAGAGAGTGGACGGCCAGCGGATCAGCCGGATCCGTGTCGAGAAACAGCGCTGACCCCGGCACGTAAAACCTGACAAACAAAGCCGGCAACGTTATCGTTAGGGTTGACGCGGAGGTCGCGGCTGTCAGCCCGCCGCCGTTCCGCGATAGGAGTCCGTCATGCCGATTTACGTTTACCACTGTCCCAGTTGTGGTCATGACTTCGAGGAGTTGGTGCCGTCGATGAGCGCAGCCGAATCCATGACCTGTCCGCAGTGCGGAAAGGCGGGCGCCGAGCGGCGCCAGGCAGCGTTCGCCACCAAATCCGGATCGGGCGCCTCCGGGTCCCAGACCGCGCCCTGCGGGATCCCCGCCACGATGTGAGGACAGGGCTCCTGCCCGGCGTGACCGAGGCACACAACGAGAAGCAGCACATCGACTGACGAACATTACCGTGGGGGCATTCACACAAACCGACCTGTTCGCCGCCGTCGGGATCGAACTTCCCAACGAGGCGGAACTCGCCCGCCGTTTCCGTGCCTTCAATGAGGAGCACTTCGACGGGACGCTGCCGCGCGCCCGGGTGCGCTGGTCGAACCGGATGCGCATCGCCGGGATCTGCGACCACCAGCGGCGGATCATCCGGCTGTCGCGGTCCTACCACGAACATTTTCCCGAGGACATCGACGATACGCTCAAGCACGAGATGATCCACTTGGTCCGCCACAGCCACGACGCCGCCTTCAAACGCGAGGCGGCCCGGGTCGGGGCGTCGGTTCATTGCCGGGAGTACCCGGGGCTCCATCCACGGGCGCGAATCGTGTACATCTGTCCGGCCTGCGGCTCGATCTACCACCGAACCCGGCAGGAACGTCTGTTCTGCGGCACCTGTTCGCGAAACCGTTTCGACACCCGCTTCCAGCTCATCCTGCGGCCGCCGCCGACACGTATAGCGGCACGAAGCGCGGTGCGCATCGGCACAGGCCGCCGGGTCGGTCCCCGGCGCCGGACCGTCCTGGCCGCCGGCGACCTCTTTGAATGAGCCTCCCGGTACCTCGCGACCGGCCCGATGCCCACCGATAATCTTGACAGCGACCCGTTTTTCGCCGTAATGTGGGCGCCGTGAGTGGCGGAGTAGCTCAGTTGGTTAGAGCAGCGGAATCATAATCCGCGTGTCCGGGGTTCGAGTCCCTGCTCCGCTACCAACCCCAACCCTGAGGTCAAAGGACTTCAGGGTATCTCTTTGGAGACCGCCTGCACGCACCAACTCGATGATCCGGTAATCCAGCCGAGAATCAGACGCGACGGCCCTCCGTGCGGCCGTCTGCTTCTGCACCAGCTCGAGAAATCACGAGTCGGGACCGTGCATCCCTGGCACGCGGGGGGTGAGCGTGACAGAGCCGCCGAAACGCGGTATATTCGGTGAGCGAAGAGCGGACACCCTCGGGTACAATACGATATGGCAAGTACCTCGCCGATACGCCGGAGAATCCTGAAATGGATAGGGCTCGTCCTGGGTTCGCTTGCCGTTCTGATCCTCCTGGTCCTGGTTTTCCTGTCCTTGCCACCGGGGGAGCGACTTCTCAGGAGCTTCGCGGAATCGCAACTCGAGGCGACCCTCGGCCAACCGGTGAGCATTGCCGACCTCGAGACCAATCTCCTCTCGCGTCTCGAACTGACCGATCTGCGTGTCCACGGACAAAATGGGGCGTTCTCCCCATCGGTCGTCCACATCCACCACCTGGCGCTGCGCTACAACTTGTGGGGTCTCTTCCGGCGCGAATTGAGGCTGACCGCCATCGTGGTGGATTCGGTCACAATCGCGCTCGAGCGCAACACGGCCAGCCAGTCAAACCTGACACTCATCGATTCTCTTGACGTCATTCTCGCCGACACGACCGCTCTCCCGATTACTATCCTGCTGGACAACCTGAGTCTCACCCGCCTCAATTGCGATTTGCGTGATGATCAACTGGGGTGGCAGGCGGAGGTGCGCGGCGCCGAAATGCAACTCAACGGTCGAGCGGACGGCTCCTACAAGTATCGTCTCGACATCCCACAGACCGCCGCGATCTATGATTCCATCCCGGTCAACCTGACGTCGTTTGTCTGTGCGGGTCTCTGGAATGAAGATAGGCTCGCGGTTGATACGCTCGGCCTTATGTTGGACGGACTCGCGCTGGCCGGACGCGCCGCCACCACGTTTTCGGACTCATCGATCAGCGCCGAAATCACAGTGACCGGGTGGCCCGAGGCGCTGATCAGGGCAGCCGCGCCCCGGTACGAACTTCCCACGGTCACGGCGGAAGAACCGCTCAAGTGCCTGATCCAGGCCCAGGGGACCACCGCACGCCCACACGTGCAGCTGCGAGCGACGACCCCAGCGCTGCGCTACAATGAGTTGCAGTTCGGCAGCGGTCATCTTGCGCTGACATTCGCCGACGACACACTCACGATCGATTCCGCCGTCGTCGGACTGGGCCGCGGAACAATTGCGGCACAGGGCAGGATGGCGGCCGATTCGACGCTGTGGTCCGATGTGAATGTCCGCCTCGCGGCGCTCGACATTCGCCAGCTTCTGACCCTCGCCTCCGACCAGCCGCCCTCTATCTCGGGGATATTGCAGGGTCAAGCCTCTGTGTCGGGACCGGTCACTGATATGTCGGCCTTGCGTCTCGATGCGAGACTCCGCACACGCAATCTCAAGTACGAAGACCGATCGGCACCCGATCTGTCCGCTCATGCATCACTGATCGGCGGCATCGCCGATATCGAGGTCACCGGCGGCGGCGTGGCGCTGCACGCGTCCGGCCAATTCCACGAGGACCAGATCGCCGGCGACTTCCGCATCGAGATTCCCGATCTCGGGACCGTCGCACGCGCAGCCAATGTCCCGCAAGTCGCCGGCACCATAGCTGCCAGCGGCACTGTTTCCGGGACACAGGCCGCTCCGGTCGTCACTGCGACGGCGTCCGGACAAAGCATCCGCTACCGCAATTGGCCGCTGGATTCTCTGTCCGCTCGTCTCCGCTATGAGGCGGAGTCTCTCTACGTCGAAGACGCGGTATTCGGGGGTGCCTGGGAATCGACCGACTCGGCGCATGCCCTGTTTGATCTGCCGCTGCTCACCGGCGCTCTCAATTACCGGGGAAGCGCGTCAGGCCCGGTCGCGTCGCTCGACGGCAAAGTCAAACTGGAGTTGCGCGACGTAGGGACATCCGACGGACCACTGTTTTCCGGCCGCACCATATTCGGGATTCACGGCGGCCGGACCGCATCTTTGAAATCACGGCTCACCCTGGATTCCCTGTCACTCGCTCTCGAGGGGCAGGCGGATCTGATCGACTCAGCGGCATCGCTGACGCTGCTCATCAACGAACTCTCAGACCCAAGACAATCGGACTCCGAAACGGGGACAGCCGCGTTACCCGGGACGGCCATCGCCGAGTTTGCCGCCCGTGCGAACGGAATCGGCTCCGACCATCTCACCGTGTTACTCGACGGGCACATCGATGACATCGGCACAGTTCTCAGACAGTGGTCCGACACACTCAGTGCAACCGGCAGAGTGGCGTTGACCGCCTCGGCATCGGGGAATCTCGATGATCCGCATGTGGAACTCGAAATGGCAGCGCGCGCGGCGCAGTATGATGTTTGGTATCTCGACTCGCTTTTCGCCCACATCGCCATGGATCGCGAGACCCTCAGATGCGACAGTCTCACCGCGTTCACTGCCGCGGGCCATACCGTCGTGTCTGCCGACATCCCGATCCAGCGGGATACGGCCACGCTCTACGCCCTGGCGACGTCCCTGCCCGGGTGCGGCCACATTCAGATTCCGGACCTGGATCTGACCCTGTTTCGTCCACTACTCCCCGACAGCGCCGATATCGCGGGTACGATGGCGGCCGACCTCAGATGGGAGGGTCCGCTGAACGCCCCGGCAATCTCGGGGTGGGCCTCGCTGGTCAACGCCCGCTTCGCGGCGAGTCCTCACGCGCCTCCGGTCGAGGAAATCCAGGGGCGCTTCTCATTCGCCGATTCGGTGGTAACCGTTGAGAACCTGAGCGGCAGGCTCCGCGGCTTTCCCTTCGACATATCGGGATGGGTCGGCGTGCGGGGAATGCAGGAATTCCGCGGCGCCGTCGACTGTGATCTGGCCGATCTCGGGACGGCACGCGCGCAGGGATCGATGCAGCGGGATACACTGGAGATTGCGGTGCAGACGCAGGCACTGCGACTGGCGGCCCTGTCGCCGTTCGTTCCCACCATGCAGGTGCTCAAGGGTTCGGTTGACACCGATGTGCGTCTCTACGGAACCCGCGACGCGCCCCAGGCCGAGGGGCGTCTCACTGTTTCCGATCTGTCGCTGTGCCATCCCACGCTGGACAGTTGTCTCACCGATGGTCGGATCGCGCTCTCATTTGCCGGCAATCGAACGCAGCTCGACACCCTGTTCGCGCGGTATGGTCAGGGAATCGTGACGGGATCGGGATGGTTTGTGCGCACGGATACATCGCTCGCGGCCGCC
>DATKYL010000170.1:0-8057 GCA_035528515.1 Acidobacteriota bacterium
ATTCCAGTCGAGTCCGAACAGTTGTGTGGCGTTGTCTTTAGCGTCGACATAGCAGCCGGTGTCGGCATCAAATATGACGACGGCCTCCGGCGCATGTTCGAAAAGCGTCCGGAGACGCTGCTCACTCTCAAGCAGCTTCGCCTCCGCTCGTTTCCATTCCGTGATGTCGAGAGTGAATTCGGTCGCGCCCGTCACGCGCCCCTCATCGTCGCAAACAGGGAAACCGCGAATCCACCAGACTCTTCCGTCGGGTGTAGCGACCATTTCAGTGTGTTGTGTGCCCGTCTCCAACGCCTTTTGTACCGGGCAGTTGTCGCAAGATCCCGCGCGGCCTTGCCAGATATCATAACAGAAGCGACCGACGAGTTCTTCCGGGTTCTTGTCGACAGATCGACACGCCTCACGGTTCGCCCAGAGGACCCGGTGGTTGAGGTCCTGGTAAACGATGAGCTCCGAGCTGGAATCGAGTATGATTTGTTTATCACGTTCGAGCTGCTTGAGACGTTGTTCGGCGCGCTTGCGGTCGGTGATGTCGATGGCAGTGCCGGCTTTGTGCACCGGCTTTCCGGTACCGTCGTGAACGAGGAATTTGCGGTCGAGCAGCCACCGTATCTCGCCGTCGGGCCGGACGATACGGTACTCGGCCTCCGCTCTGCCGAAATCGTCGAGTTTCTCTGCGCTCTCTTTGACAATCGCGTGGTCCTGCGGATGGACGGCCTGCAGCCAGAGTCGGGGATTCTCATAGAAATCGGAGACTGGTCGGCCGTAAACCTGTTCCGCCGCGCGGCTAATGTAAAGCTGGCAGGACCCATCGGGCGCCGCCAACCAGGCAATGTGATCGACCGTGTCGAGAAGTGTCCGGAATTGCGTTTCGCTTTCACGCAGGGCGTTTTCGGCCTTGAGCCGCTCGAGCTCGGATGCCGCGCGCGACGCAAAGACCGACAGAATCGATCGGGTCAGTTCGGAGTCGGGTATGGTCCGGTCATGCATGGCCACCAGCAATCCCAAGCGCTGGCCCTGGGTATCAGCCAACGGCACCCCGACATAGCCCTCAACGCTCATTTCGACCAGGAGGTGGTCCTCAGGAAAACGCTGCTGGACGCCGGCCGGATAAAGGGCCGGCTCGCCGCCAACGACACCCTCGCACGGCGTTCCCGTCAGATCGTACTCAATGTTATCGACGATCGTGCCGCTGTCACAAACGGCCTTCGTACGGACCCGTGTCGGCTGCTCCGGAGAAACCACCTCGCCGACGAAAGCGTACCGTACGCCCAGGGCCTGCGCGAGGGAGTGTGTGAGCTGCGCAAAGAACTCGGTCCCCGTTCGGGCCGTGGATGTGCCTGTGATGATGGAGCGGAGCAGCGCTTCGGATGGGTGCGGATGGTCGCCCACGGGCGTGGGTTGCGGTGTCTGTTCGACAGGGTTTCCCTGGACTCCGTCACGCCGTGTATTCCGCTCAGGCACCTTTTCCCCCCGTCCGTCACCGGAATCGCAGAAGTTGATCGTCACCGTCGCTGCTTCGACCGAAATCGCCCCCGTCCGGCCTCACGTTTTAACCTCGGGCGACGTGACTCCTGTCCAGGCAGACGTCAAGTGACGTCGTTCACTCCCCGGATTCATGATATCAGCATGCACCTACCGGGAAGGGCGGTACGAACATGCGTACTCCCCGGATAAGAACGAACAAGAGTCCCCTTGCTGTTTTCGACTGACCGGGTTTGAACTTGATGTTTCGGTACTCGGCCCGTTCCGCTCCCGATCCGGCTCCGGGGTGTGGCGCGCAACATCTTGAGTGGCAGGCGCTTAGGCTCGCCGCGCTGGCTTCTGTGGCGGTCTCGACCCGGGAGGTCGGTCGGGTGGGGTCCGTCAGCGCTGAACAGATCCCGGCTTGTGGACCCGCCGGATGGAATCGATGAAGTGGTCGTACGTGCCCAGATGCCGGAAGCGCGACGGGTCGAATTGTCCGCCCAGGTCACGATTGATGCGGCGCAGCAGGTTGAGATTGAACTCGCTGGTGATCCTCTGGGGATCGTTGTAAGCCGCCAGTAGGAGATTGATGTCCTTCTTGAGGTCGAATCCGATGAGGACGATATCGTCGTGGTTGAGGACGCTCCAGAGATTACGGAGAAAGACCGTGTTCTGCGCGTGCGTGAAATTGCCCACGCTCGACCCGAGGAACATGATGAAGTTGCGCCGTTGATAGCGGCTGGTCAGCCACTTTAGACCGCTGAAGTACTCCGAAACAAGGCCGGTGGTTCGCAATCGGGCCAAGCGTTCGCTCAGTGAGTCGGTCAGAACCTGCATGGCCGCCTCGGAGATATCGATCGGGATGTACCGAAAGTCCAGTTGCGCTCAAGACGGACTGGAGATGAATCACAGGACTCCCCGAGGGGTGCGACCGGCAAGGCATTCGGCTTCGGTCGAGTCTGATTTCACATGATTGGGCGATCCGAGGGCAAGCGTCCAGAGACATCCCACTTGCCGCAGCATGTAGTTAATCGCTTGGTAATTAATAAGATAGAAACCAGGGCCGGAGCGAGCAAAGACATAGGGACGGGTCGGGCGGCCCTGTGGGCAGCCGATTTCGCGGAGAGGTGTCCCTCGCATCCGGGCAGGTGGAACGATCCGCATGTCATTAAAGGGCAACGAGATACATGATGCCTCAGATCGCATGACGAGGACGCCGAGGGGTCGAAAGCGCAATGAACCATCACTGTATGTCTTTGCTTATCGATTGAATAGGTCGAGCTTAGAGGAGAGTGAGGAGATATCTCCAGTCGCCGGAATATTTTGACGTTCCATGTGTTATACCATAGGGAGCCGACCCTCACGATCAGCCGTCGCCCCGTGGCTTATCATTATGATGCGGACAATTGATCGAATCATCATCCTTGCGGCCCTTCTTCTGGGGCTGTCTTGCAGCGGTGAGAGCACGACGTCGTCGGGATCCGACGGGCCAGTGATTGCTGAGCACGTGGTGGTGATCGACACGATCCCCGGTCTGCGTCTTGACGCAGTCTCGGAAGGAACCTTTACATTTGTCTTCGCCGGTTCCGCGCCGTCCTTTGCCGCCGGGGACATCATTGTGGGGACGGCGGGCAACGGGTTTCTGCGGCGGGTCGTTTCGTCGTCGGCAGTCGATTCGACATTGACCATCGAGACCGCCGACGCAGCACTGACCGACGCGATCATCGACGGCGGATTCGACATCGCCGTGCAACTCCCGATCGAGGGTCCGTCGGGTCAAGCCACCGGCCTGCCTCGTCTCCGGCCGGTGCATCTGGCCCGGGGCGTGGTGGTGACGGATGAGGGGATCGAGCTTTCGGGACTGGAGTTGTTTGCGGGCAGCGTCGAGGGCGTCGATCTCTCCGTGACGGTCACCCGGGGCTCGGTTGATTTCCGTCCTTCGATCGACGTCGGTGTCGAGATCGCTTCGGGGTCGATACGCGAGTTCCACACATTGGGTGGCGGTCATCTGGACATGGTGTGTGATCTGACGATGGCGGCCGGCGGGCCGGTTACGCACAGTGGCGAGCTCCATCTGGCGACTTTTGAATCGGTCATCAATCAGTATATCGGTCCCGTGCCGGTGACCGAGGTCATCACTCTGCGATTCGACGCGGGGTTCACGATCGACGTGGAGACGGCTACGACGCTGGAGTACGAATCCGAAGCGCAGTTCGATCTGCTATTTGGGGGGCGCACGCACGACGAGGGCTGGCTCTCGATCTGGAATCCGAGTGCGGAGTTAGACGGCAATCTCATTTCCTGGCCGGGGAAATCGCACACGGCGGTTGACATTTACGTTCGGCCCACGATCGAGGTGGCGTTCTACGGCGTATCCGGTTCATCCCTCGTCATCGAACCGTTCGTCACGTTCACCGGGGAGATGATCTCCGGATACACATGGCAGTGGGCGCTGGCCGGCGGTGTCGATGGCCGTCTCCGTCAGGATCTGAGTATCCTCGAGCACGGTTTGGATCTGATCCAGACGGAATTTGCCGTCCTGAATAAGACGATCGATGCCGACAGTGGCATCACCGTTGAAACGTGGGAGAGGACGATCGGCGGCAGCGGGAGCGAACAGGTTGGAGAAGTGAAGCCGACACCCGACGGCGGATTTGTGGTCGTCGGTTCGTCTGACTCTTACGGGGTGGGTG
Source organism: Acidobacteriota bacterium (assembly GCA_035528515.1). Lineage (GTDB taxonomy): Bacteria > Zixibacteria > MSB-5A5 > WJJR01 > WJJR01 > DATKYL01. Next base: position 4,161 of record DATKYL010000170.1, read on the forward strand.
GCTGGGACGCTTATCTGGTCAAGATCGACGCTTTCGGGACCGTTGAGTGGGAGCAGACGTTCGGCGGGGCTGATCTCGATCTGGGCCACGATGTGGTGGCGATGCCGGATGGCGGGTACGTTATCGCCGGGGAGACGCGGTCGTTCGGAGCGGGTAACAGCCGCGCCTGGGTCATCAAGACCAACGCCGTCGGCGTGGAAGAATGGAGCAACCGTTTCGGGCTGGAGTCGTATGTACGCGCGATTGATCTGACGATGGACGGTGGATTTATCGTGGCCGGACGGGGGCGGCTGAAGCCGCCCAACACCATGGGTCTGTATCTGGCGAAGCTCGATGCCGATGGTTACGTAGTTTGGGAGACGACCTTCCCGCAGTTGTACACCGCGGCCGATGTCATTGCGTTGCCGACCGGTGAGTATGTGGCCACGGGGTACATGGAGACCAGTCAGTATGCCGATGCGTTGTTGCTGAAGGTCGATGCGCAGGGCAACAAGGTCTGGAGCAACAACTACGGCGGTTACAGTCTGGATTTCGGTGAGTCACTCGTTCTGGCCGACGACGGCAGCTTGGTCGTGGCCGGTTCGAGCCGTTCGTTCGGCGGCGGCAGCTGGGACATCTACCTGCTTCGGGCAGCCGCCGACGGTGACCTTCGGTGGAGCCGGGGTATCAACAGCACCGAGGATCGCGACATCGATGACACGGGGCGATCGATCGCCAAAGTCGAGGACGGCGGCTACGTCATTGTCGGGCGTAGCGCCACATCCACCGCCGAGCTGGGGGACGCCTATCTGATTCGGATCAACTCGCTCGGGACCCGTTTGTGGCAACGGTTCTTCGGTGGCGAGGGGCTCGACGAGGCCGAGTCGGTTGCCCTGGCGCTGGACGGCGGGCTCATCATCGCGGGGCAGAGCAGCTCGTTCGGTGACGGCGGTGCCGACATCTATCTGATCAAGACTGACAATCGCGGTCTGCTGGTCACCCCGGTCTCGGGCGCGCGCGTGATCACGCGCACGGACGGCGCGGACTAACGGCGCGTTTGAGACTGTAGAGATTCCCGCCGGGCGTCGGTCAGTATCGCCTCTTCCCCTTGCACCATCACGACCATCCTCCTCTATCAGTCTTTCCGGGCGCTAATGCCCGATGATACGCCGTCTCATGGGGCAACGTCTTCATCCAGGAAGTAGTTGTAGTCCTCGAACTCCTCGGCGTGGAGGATTTCGTACGCGTGCGCGGGGCTCTTGGCATTGAAAAGCTGGAGTTGAATATTCGGGTCGGCTACGATCGCGCGCGCCAGGCTGGCCAAGACCTCGAGGTGGCGGTTGCGTTCCGAGTGCGGTGTGGCGAGCAAGACCATGCAGTGCACCGGTATGCCGTCGGGGGTCTCGAACCGCAACCCCGGACGGCTGATTCCCATCACCCCGACGATCGACGCCCCCTCGTCCAGCGCCCCGTGCGGGATGGCCAGCCCGCCGCCGACACAGGTTGAACCCTCGCGCTCCCGTTCCAGAATCGATCGCAGGAGGACGTCGCGGTCGACGCGGACATGGTGCGACTGGATCATCAGGTCGGTCAGTCTCTCGATCGCCTCTTCCTTTGTCAGGGCCTCGAGATCGGTCGTGATGTTCTCCTCGTGCAGGAAGTCGATGAGGCGGGCGCGGTCTTTCCCGAAGTCACCGGAGCGCTGGAGGGCATGACGGGTGAGGATGGGGCCGATGATTTCGCTGAGCGTGACCGCGCTCAGTCCGACGGCCAGGAAGAGATTGCGGATGGGCTCAAAGGCGGGATCGCCCTGCACCAACAGAATGAGTCCCACCGCGACACCGGCCTGCGGTACGAGTGCGAGGCCGAGGTATTTGCGGATGCGTTCGGTGGCGCCGGCCAGTTGCATCGCGACACGACCGGCGATGACTTTCCCCGCGCCGCGGGCGATCACCATGCCGACCGCCAGGAGGCCGCCCGGTACCAGATAGCGAAAGTCGAGTGCCATTCCCGCCAGCGTGAAAAAGGCGGCGAAGATGGCGGTCTCGAAGTTGACGAAGACACCGTGGCCGATCTCTTCGCGTTCCGGCGTGAAATTGGCGAGCGCCACGCCCAGGAACATGCACGATAACAGCGCTGAGATTCCGAGGTAATCGGCCAGTCCGGCGGTGAAGAGGATGGCGATCATCGAGACGGTCGCGAGACGGTCAGGACGCACGATACGCCAGGTCGCTCCGATCAGGGCGGCTCCGGCAGTTCCGCCTAGAACGGCGGCGGCCAGAAGTTCCCGGAACGGAGCGATTAAGATGCCGAGGAGCGAGTGCCCGACCGTCGGGTCGAAGCTCGTTTTGGCGGCGACGAACGCCAGTTCGAACAACGCGATGCAGGCGATGTTGTTGAGGGCCACCGCCGGCATGAGTGTGCGGACGAAGACGCCTTTGGAGCGGGTCTCCTTGATGATGGCGATGATCGTCGCGGGGGCGGTGGAGATCGCCAGTGTCGCCAGCAGAAGCGCCAGGGTCCAGGATGACTGAGGAAAGACGAAGACGACCAGAAACACCAACAGGGGGGTAATGAGCGACTCGGCGATGACGAGCAGTGTCAGCCGCCGGAACGCGTTGCGCAGGCGACGCAGGTGGAGGTGATTGCCGACCATCACGCCGATCAGGCCGAGCGCGAAGTGCGTGACCGGCTGCAGCTCCTCGATCGCCGCGTGTTCAAAGACTGAGAAGGCCCACGGCCCGAGGAGGATGCCGACGACGATCTGGCCGGTTACTGCCGGGAGGTGGACGCGCCGGGCGATCGCCCCGCTCGCCACCCCCGCGACCAGAACGATCGCTAACGTCAGAAGCGGATTCGGGTCAACAAGCATCGATACCGACTCCCTGTCCTGCCGTCTGCTACCAGGTGCCGCTCAACGTGGGCCGTCACCATACGGACATTCCGGCCGTCCGGTCGGTTCGAACATACTCTGAGAGGGTGTGCGGAGATGACAATACCGCGCAGGCGTTGCCTCACATGACGGCGACGGCCGGACCCTCCACCGACCATTCCAAAATACCGATGACCGTGGCGCCGAAACAAGAGAGGGAATCGAACCGGGGTTTCCCGAGCCGGGGGGGCGCAGTCGGGAATTCGTGTCACAGGGGCCTAAGATCGACGACGGTGGCGCCCCAGGAGCCGCCGCTCCCGCCCTCATGCCGATACGACGCCACCGCCGGGTGGCTGTCCAGGGCGGCGTGCACGATACGCCGCAATGTCCCGGTGCCCTTGCCGTGGACAATCCGCAGCCGGAGGATCCCGCGGCTGCGGCAGGCGTCGATATACTCCGGCACGAGCGACTTCACATCACGGGGTGCGAACGTATGCAGATCGAGGGTGCCGTCGATCGGGGTTTCGATCGGTTCATCGGACATACGGGAAATATAGACCGTGTGCAGGGCGACCGCTACCGGCGGATGCAACTTGATCGGGATGAAGGCGTACCATAGCTTGCGGTACGATCGGGAGGATAACGCGATGGTGGGTTTTCTGTTGTGGTTGCTCTTGTTTGTGGTGTGCTGGCCGTTGGCTCTGCTGGCGCTGATTCTCTATCCGTTTGTCTGGCTTCTGGCTCTGCCATTCCGTTTGATCGGCATCACGTTTGACGCCCTGTTCTCATTCCTGCACGCGTTGCTCTCGCTCCCGGGGCGGGCGCTGGGTGGGCGGCGGTAGATACGCCTTCCTGCTCGTTTCAACAAGCTAACTGCTACGATCTCTACGAACGAGGGCCTTAACGAGCCGAACTCGCGCTGGCTCGGTCAGCCGTTCGAGAAAGCGGCGTGTACGGCTGAGGCTGGTTAGCGGCGGGAAATGGCTTCCACCAGAATAGATGTAGGTCTCGAACTCGGGTTCGGTGTGGCCGAGGGATTCCATGAC
>DATKYL010000171.1:0-5622 GCA_035528515.1 Acidobacteriota bacterium
CAAGAAAAATACCGCAAGCACCCCGTTTCAGCAACGTCTATCCCGGGCTGGTGTTCCCGCCAGGGGCGCGGCGCGGTCCTGTCCCCCCCCGCCTCGCTCCGGGACTTATACGGGCGGTCCTGTTAAGTTGATCGGACCGAATGTATTCGGGCTTTGGCGGTGAAAGTGGATGATGCGGATCGCCCTCACCCGTGCGAAAGGATGACCGGGCAGCCGACCGTCTTCCGCGCAGCGAACGCAATTCCGGCTTGACGGGGTCCTGTTTCCCGGATTATGCATAGGGGGAGCCGAGACGCCGTTTTGAGGGAGATGAGGTCATGCCCCATCTGTCCGCCAACATGGAGATGTACCTGAAGACGATCAAACGTCTGTCCCCGGACGGACGGCCGGTTCGGGTCAAGGAGATCGCCCAGGCGCTGGGCGTCACGATGCCGAGCGTCTCGGGGGCTTTGCGCACGCTGAGGGCCAGGGGATTGGTGGTGCACCCGGCGTATGGGACGGTTCGCCTGTCGGCGCGCGGGACCCGGATCGCGGCGGCGGTCAATCGTCGCTTTGCGATTCTCCAGCGATTCTTCACCGATGTCTTAGGCGTCGATGCGCGCACTGCGGCCCGCGATGCCTGCGAGGTCGAGCACGTGGTCGGGGCGGATACGCTCGAACGCCTGACCGTTTTCCTGGACAACCTGAACGACGCACGCCGCTGATCCCTTACACATTGCCCGGACGATCAATGAGTGCGGAGCAGCCCTTTCAGTCGCTCGACGTCCTCTTTCAGGATACGGGTCTGCTCAAAATGGTTGTGCGTGCCGCGTGACCCGTCCGCATCAATGGCCCGGACGTGGGCGCGGATCGGTTCGAGGATCGTCTCGCGCTCCGGCACGACCGGCAGGTCGGCGACTCGGGCGCTGAGCGTGTCGATGGCGTGGCGCAACCCGGCGAATTCGGCCAGCCACTCGCGTTGCACGTCGGCGTAGCTCTTGTCGTGACAATCCACGCAGCGTTGCGGGACAGGGCGCACGATCGTCCGGTCGGGCATCTCATGGCAATCGCGACAGGTGACGTCCGAGGCGTACATGACGTCCGCGTCCGCAAGCGGGAGGTCGCCGGCACGGCCGCCGACAATCGCCTCCTGCGCGGTGTGGCAATACCCGCACTGCCGTTCCTGCTGGGAGTGGTGGCAGGAAAGGCAGTCTTTCCGCTGGACGATCAATTCGCCGTGGCGGGTCTGATTGGAATGGCAGCGCGAACAGGTGAGTTGCGCGTTCACGAGATGCCGTTTGTGCGAATACACCAAACCGAAGATCGGCTCGTCGATCTCCTCAATGCCCGAGTGGCAGTTGGCGCAATCCGAGGGAACGACCGTGCCGTTGGCGGGCAGGGAGACAACCTGATACCCAGGGTCGGCCAGCACGAAGAACTCCTGCAGACGGTCATAAGCAGAACCGAGGAGAGCGTTGGCGAAGACGATATTGTGGATCGGACGGCCCAGATGCACCATCTCGTAGTTGTACTCCGCCTCGCGATACAGGGAATCCAGCACCGCCGGATCGGCGCCGGTGTTGCGCCGTACCTTGCGGGCGTCGCTCAGCAGGCGGTCGATCGTCTCCAGCTTCTGTCCGGCCGACTTCTTCCAGTTCGCCAGCAGGCGATTGTACCCCTCTCCGTGACACGGCTCGCAGCTTTCACCGGTGGCGACAAATGTCTCGCCGGTAAATGCGTCGGTCGGGGCGTCCTCGTGAACGACGTGGCACGACTGGCACGTTAAACCCCTCTGGTACATTGGGTTGGGGGTATCGCCGACGCCAAAGCCGCCGTGGCCGGTGAACAACCGTTGTTGAACACGGTGCAGATCGGTGTGGCACGCCTGGCACTCGGGCATCGCCTGCTCTTTCGCAGTCGACTTGTGCTGCATCGAGAGGTGGCAGAGATCGCACTCGATCTTGCTCTCCGTGATGTGCCTGGCGTGCATGATGTCGGTGTTGCCATACTGATCCAGACGCTCGCGATCCCAGTGGCACGCGTAGCAGCGTTCGCGGGGGACGGCACCGTCGCCGACGACCATCGTCCCGTGACACCGGATGCAGGAGAGTTCGCGCGCGACGACGTCGGTGTGGTCATATTTGGGAGGGTCCTGTCCGGCGACGGGGATCGGCGGATCGTGGCAGATCGTGCATGCGGCGAAATTCTCTCCCTTTTCATTCAGTTTGAAATGGCAGGTAATGCAGGTCGACTCGGTCACCGTCATGTGCTCGCCCTGCACGATCTGGGAGTGACATGAGGTGCAACGCAATTTCTTCCCACGCCGCATTTCCAACAGGTGCGGTCGGTGGTTGAAGTTGACGTTCTGGAAATCGACCTGTCCCTGCAATAGGCGTGTCTCGTGGCAGCCGGCGCGCAAACAGGACGCGTCGGCGATCTCGGCCCAGGGTTTCGAGCGGCGGTAGGCGTTGGTCCAGTATTTCACCAACTGGTTGAGATCGCGGAGCTTCCCCTTGACGACGTTGCTGTAGCCGGGCTCGTAGTGACAGTCACGGCAGGGGACCTCGCTGTGCGACGAGGCCGCCCAGGCATCATAGAACGGCTGCATATAGTGGCACGTCGTGCAAAAGTTCGAGCGGTTCGTATAGCTGACCGTCGCCACAAAGAGAATCAGGACGGCGACAGTCGTGATCCCCAGTGTGAGAAGGCTCCGCTTGAACCAGGTCTTCATGATGCCTCGTTGCGTTCGCTGCGAGGGTCGTCGGTTCTACCGGTAACCGAAAACCTCGGCCCAAATGATAAGAATAACCAGCGTCAATCCGATCGACAAGGCGACCCAGCCGAAGAGTTTCATCCCTCTGGTTACCAGCGGGGGGAGCGGCTCGGTCAGGTGCTTCTTCAATTCCCGGCTTTGGACCAGCTCAGTGAACTCGCGGGGGCGGTCGCTGCGGAACTCGGCGAGCGGGACCCTGCCGGTGAAGATCACGGTGTCCATCGGGAACTTGTCCGGGCGAAAATGAGTGTTGAAGAAATGTATCGTGAAGATGAATCCGACTGCCAGCAGGGCCTCGTCGGAGTGAACGATCGTGGCGACGTTGATGAACCAGCCGGGCAGGAAGCGGGTGAAGAACTCGGGGAACCAGAGCATCAAACCGGTGGAACCGATGATGATCACACCCCAGAACACCGCGAAGTAGTCGAATTTCTCCCAGTAGGTCCAGCGGCCGTATCCCGGACGCGGTCCCAGACCCACAAACCAACGGAGCGTGGCCTTGAGGTCCTGCCAGTCATTCCGGTTGGGAATCATTGAGTCTTTGTCGAGCAGATACCGGCGCCAGGTCTTGCGGCTGCGGCGCTTTTGGCCCGCCAGCATCACGAGGTGGGTACCGAAATAGTAGAACGTGATAACGGCGCAAACGCGGTGGATGAACGATGCCGACTCGAACCCGCCGAGCAGGCGCGACAGGAACACGGCCCACCCCAGGTACGAGAACTTCAGCGTCATCCCCGTCAGCGCCAGTCCCAGGAAACTGATGACCACCAGCGCGTGCAATTGCCGTTGCCGGCGGTTAAAGCGCCGGAACACCAGCTTGTGCGGGTGGTGGCGGATCTTCCGGTTGGCCCGCATCGCCTGGAAGGAGCGCGGGAGCCACATGATGGTGTGCAATCCGAAAACCGACAGCGTGCCGATCAGCAGGATGGTCATGAACCAGAACGTATAAAACAGAATCGGGTACTTGTTCCGGTCGTGATGGGTGGCGTGGGTCAGGTAGCCCGCGAACTGCCGGTGCGACCCGGGATGGCACTGGCGACAGGTCTCGACAATGTTCCCCCGGGAAAGATGGGAACGCGGATCGTAGATGGGAAGGATGTCGTGGGCGCCGTGGCAGTCGTAGCACTTCGCCGCCACCGTGTAGCCGAGTTTGGAGACCTTGCCGTGGATGGTCTCAAAGTAGCTTTCGGAAACATCCTCATGGCAGCGACCGCACTGCTCCATGATCGTCAGCTTGAATCCTTCCTGTCCGGTGCGTTCGATGGTGTGCGAGGAGTGGCAGTCGTGGCATTTCGGCAGTGGTTTGTCGGTCTCTGTCACCGTCGGAGAATGGACGCTCTGCTCGAATTTCTCGTAAATCCCGTTGTGACACTTCCCGCATGTTTGCGGGATGTTGTCGGGATAAACGCTCGATGCAGGATTGTCGCTGGGGAGCGTGTGATGGGCGGTGTGACAGTCGGTGCACATCGCCGTCACGACCAGGCCGCTCTCCAGGAGCCCCTTGCCGTGGATACTCATGATGTAACTGCTGACGATGTCGTGTTGTTCGCCCCGGTAACGGACTGTGGCCGCCTCGCCCTCGCGGTGGCAGCGGGCGCACAGCGCCGGTACCTCGCTGGGATACGTCGGCGACAAGCGATCGACGTGTCCTCTGGTGCCGTGGGTGCCGTGGCAGTCGGCACACTGCGGGGCGTTGGGGTCGCCGCGGGCGGCCAGGATGCCGTGCGTCCCCGTCTCATACGTCGCGACCACTTCCGCATGGCAGGTGGAGCAGTCCACCCGTGCGACCATCGTCCGGCAGGGGCGGTCGGTCGGTGACGGGAGGGCGCCGGTATGGCACTGGGCGCAGGTGACGCCGTTGCGACGGTGAATGGAGTTGTGAACCTCGACTGAGTCAACGTACAGGGAGATGGTATCGTTGTCCCGGATCGTGAACAGGTCGGGATCGCGATGGCAGCTCATGCATTGTTGGTCGGATACGCCCTCCTCATAGAGAATCCGACGCGCCTTGTGCGGCTCGTGACAGTCGATGCAGATAGGAATCCTGTCCGGCTCGGTGGCCCACAGTTCGCCGCGGATCCGCTTCTTGTGCACGTCCTCGATCCGGCGGTGGCACTGCTCGCACGTTCGCGGCACGTTGTCACGGAAGATGCTCGACCGGGGATCGGTGTGCGGCAGGACGTTGTGCGCCGTATGGCAGTCGGAACAGACGGCGGTAACGATCAAGCCCTGTTGATAGAGGCCATAGCCATGGATACTGAGGGAGTAGTGGGCCAGAATCGAATCCTTGGGGATATCGTAGGTCTGGGTGACGGGCGTTCCCTCCTTGTGGCAGCGCCCGCACATGAACGGGATGTTGAACTTGGTCACCTGCGAGGAGTCGGATTCGGCCGGCAGAATGCCGTGCGATCCGTGGCAATCCCAGCAGCGCGGCGCCAGCGGCTCGCCGGTCTCGACGAGCCGGCCGTGGAGACTGCCGCGGTACACCGCGGCGACGTCATCATGGCACATGCCGCAGTCGACCGGATCGAGCGGCGTGTCGTGCGGGAAATCGGCGCCTTCGAGATCGGCGTGGCAGGTGATGCAGTCGAACTCGCCGTGAACCGAGCCGCCGAAGACTGTCAGGTCGATCCCGAGCGAGACCTCAACGCCGTCGCGTTCCGTCGTGAGGTCGAAATCTTCGTGGCAGGCCATGCAGTCGTCGACCTCCTGGGCCGTAACAGCTGCAGGGAATAGAACGAGGAGGGCCCCCAGGAGCCCGAAGATGAACGCCGGTCGGATCGTCACTGGGCCGCACCCATCTCCTTTTGCGGGTCTCTGTCCGCGTCCGCTGTCTGTTTGAGCGCGGGATCGTCCGGATGTTCGTGTCG